>JAYUYU010000452.1:0-13529 GCA_043752365.1 Myxococcales bacterium
TTTGCCAAGCATTGGCTCGACACGTCGGGCAACAATGTCACCATCGAGCAGAGCCATGGCGGCTCGGGCAAGCAGGCCCAGGCGGTGATCGACGGCCTCGGCGCCGACGTCGTGACCCTCGCGCTTGAAGGCGACATCAACGCCATCGCCACCAAATCCGGCCTGTTCAACGAAGATTGGCGCGGCGAGTTCGAGAACAATTCGACCCCCTACACCTCGACCATCGTCTTCCTGGTCCGCGAGGGGAACCTGAACGCCATCCAGGACTGGGGCGACCTCATCCGCGAGGGCGTCGAGGTCATCACGCCCAACCCCAAGACCTCGGGCGGCGCGCGCTGGAACTACTTGGCAGCCTGGGGCTACGCCCTGAAGCAGCCGGGCGGCGACGACGCCACGGCGCAAGCCTTGGTCGAAAAAATTTACAAGAACGTGCCAGTGCTCGACTCCGGCGCGCGCGGCTCGACCACCACCTTTGTCGAGCGCGGCATCGGCGACGTCTTGGTCACGTGGGAGAATGAAGCCTTGCTGAGCGTGAAAGAGCTGGGCAAGGGCAAGCTCGAGATCGTCGTGCCGTCGGTCAGTATCCTCACCGAGCCGCCCGTCACGGTAGTCGACAAGGTCGTCGACAAGCACGGCACGCGAGCCGTCGCCGAAGCCTATTTGAAGGAGCTTTACAGCCCCGAGGGCCAAGAAATTGCGGCCAAGCACTTCTACCGGCCGCGCAACGCGGACGTCGCCGCCAAGTACAAGGACCGGTTTCCGGCGATCGCGCTGTTCACGGTCGACGAGCTGTTCGGCGGTTGGGTAAAGGCGCAGCCCACCCATTTCAAGGACGGCGGCTTGTTCGACAAGATCTACAAGCCGTCCAAATAGAGCAACGCCCCATGCCGTCGCCCAAGCGCCCCTTTTCGATACGCCGTCGCGGCGTGCTACCGGGCTTCGGTCTCACGCTCGGCTACACCGTGTTCTACGTAGGTTTGCTCGTGCTGTTGCCCCTGTTCGCGATGGTGCTGAAGGCGAGCACACAGGGCTTGGACGCGTTTTGGCAGGCGGTCAGTGACGACCGAGCACTTGCCGCGTATTGGCTCAGCTTCACGACCGCGCTGGCGGGTGCCAGCATCAACGCGGTTTTCGGCGTGCTGGTAGCGTGGGTGCTGTCACGCTACGAGTTTCCGGGCAAGAGCTTGCTCGACGCGCTCGTTGACTTGCCCTTCGCGCTGCCAACGGCGGTAGCGGGCATCGCCCTTACCGCCGTTTACAGCGAAAACGCCTGGCTCGGCAGCACGCTGATGAGCCTGGGCGTCAAGGTGGCCTTCACTCAGCTCGGCATCATTCTAGCCCTCACCTTCATCGGGATTCCCTTCGTCGTGCGCACGGTGCAACCCGTGTTGGAAGAACTCGACACCGACGTGGAAGAAGCGGCGGCGCTATTGGGCGCAGGCCGCTTCGCCACTTTCCGCCGCGTGATCTTGCCCAGCCTGGTACCGGCGATTTTGACCGGGTTCGCGTTGGCCTTCGCGCGCGCGCTGGGCGAATACGGCTCGGTGGTCTTCATCTCGGGCAACATGCCGATGAAAACGGAAATTACTCCGTTGTTGATCGTGACCAAGCTGGAGCAGTACGATTACGCGGGCGCCACCGCTATCGCGACGGTCATGCTAGGCGCTTCGTTCTTGCTGCTGTTGGGCATCAACCTGCTGCAACGCTGGGCCAGGAGGGCGGAAGCATGAGCGGCATGATCGCCAGCCGGCAAAAGAGCGCCGGCCGTCGCCAAAGCGACGTCGCCGCCGAAGCGCCGTGGGTGCGCGCGGTGCTGATTGGCACCGCAGCGCTGTTCCTAGGCGTCGCGGTGTTGCTGCCCCTTTCGGTGGTGTTCGCGTCGGCTTTCTCGCAGGGCATCGGCCCGTTTTGGGAGGCGCTGAGCCAGCCGGAGACGATCTCGGCTATTTGGCTCACCCTGCTTACGGCCAGCATTGCCGTGCCGCTGAATGCCATCTTCGGCGTGGCTGCCGCCTGGCTGGTCTCGCGCTACGATTTTTGGGGCAAGAGCGCGCTGATCACGCTGATTGATTTGCCGTTCAGCGTCTCGCCGGTCATTTCAGGGCTCATTTTCGTGCTGCTGTTCGGCGCGCAGGGCTTTTGGGGTCAGTGGCTCTCGGACCGCGACATCAAAATCATCTTCGCGGTGCCTGGCATCGTGATCGCCACCACCTTCGTGACCTTCCCGCTGGTGGCGCGCGAGGTGCTGGCAGTGATGCAGGCGCAGGGCAGTGACGAGGAAGAAGCGGCGCTCACCATGGGCGCAAGCGGCCTGCAAATTCTGACGCGCATCACGCTGCCCAAGGTGCGCTGGGGCGTAATTTACGGCGTCATTTTATGTAACGCGCGCGCCATGGGCGAGTTTGGCGCGGTCTCGGTGGTCTCGGGCCACATCCGCGGACAAACCAACACGCTGCCGCTACACGTCGAAATTCTTTACAACGAGTACAACTTCGTCGGCGCGTTTGCGGTGGCCGCGCTGTTGGCCTCGCTGGCGCTCGTCACACTGCTCGTTAAAAAGAGCGTCGAGATGGGCGTCGCGCTCAAGTCTCGTCGGCTCGCCCGTCGCGCGGAGCTGGACCGGCGCTCGCTGCCGCCCGCATCACTCCGCCGCGGCGGCGCCCTCAGCGTGCGCCCCGTCCCGGCCCAACACACCACCCCGTAACATGACCGTCGAAGCAAGAAACCTAGTCAAAACCTTCGGCGCCGGCGCAGACGTAGCGGCAGTCGGCGGTGTCTCGTTCAGCGCACCCGAGGGCAAGGTCACGGCCTTGCTTGGTCCATCCGGTTCTGGAAAGTCGACGTTGCTGCGTTTGATCGCCGGGCTGGAGGAGCCCGATTCGGGCAGCATCAGCATCGTTGGCAAGGACGTGACGCGCGTACCGGTCAAGCAGCGCGAAGTCGGCTTCGTCTTTCAGAGCTACGCGCTGTTCCGCCACATGACCGTGCGCGACAACATCGCGTTCGGCATGGAAATCCGCAAAGCGCCGAAGGCCAAAGTCGACGCGCGCGTGGCCGAGCTGCTCGCGTTGATCCAACTGGAAGGTTACGAGAATCGCTTTCCGGCGCAACTGTCGGGCGGTCAGCGCCAACGCGTCGCGCTAGCGCGGGCGCTGGCGACCGAGCCCAAGGTGTTGCTGCTCGATGAGCCGTTCGGAGCGCTCGACGCCCAAGTGCGGCTGGAGCTGCGTGAATGGCTGGTCGAGTTCCACGAGAAGACGCGCGTCACGACACTGCTCGTCACCCACGATCAGGAAGAAGCGCTCGAGCTGTCGCAACACGTGGTGTTGCTCAACGGCGGCCTGGTCGCTCAAGCGGGTGCACCGCACGAGCTGTACGACCATCCAGCCAGCCCTTTCGTGGCCTCATTTTTGGGAGGCGCCAACGTGATGCGCAGCCGGCAGCAGGACGGGCGAGAGGTCAGCACCTTCGTGCGCCCCCACGACGTGCGCCTGGCCAAGCCTCGAATCAGCGACAGCGACCTGGAGCTTGGCACGGTGGACCGGCTCGCGCGCATCGGTGGCAACGTCAAACTCACGGTCACGCTCCCCAGCGGCGACGCCATGAGCGTCCAAGTCTCCAAGCTCGAGCTCGACAAGCTCGGCATCACGCTCGGCGACCGCGTCATGGTCGACGTCACGTCGTCGAAAGTCTTCATCGACGACTACGCGATTTAGTTTCGTTCGCCTCCGCACTTCGCATGGTGCGCCTGGCGAATCTCGTGGACTGAAGCCCAGCGGGCGCTCGGCCTCGCCGAGTTTGTTCACTACGGTCTGCTCGTGCCGATCGAGATCTGCTCTCGCCAAGGTCGGTCGACCGTGTGCTGGCTCGCGCTTTGCGCGAGCTCAATTCGAGTACGGCATTGTTCGACCGCCCGCGCTGGCCGTCTGCGCGCTCGCGCCCCACAGCGCGACCTAAAGTCGCCCCACTAGCTTCTGCAATTCGGGCTGCAGCGTGGCAGCCCCCGCCTCAAGCCGCGATGATGCGCGATGATGCGTGCTCGGGGGCGCCTTCGAGGTCGGACTCGGTCAGCTCGCGCGTCGAGGGGCCCTCGAATTTTCGCCGTTCGTCGGCGACGAGAGCGAGCAGGTCCTTGTGGCTGGCGACGTCCGTTTCTAGGAGGACGCGCATGTAGCCGTCGACGTAGCCGTGGGCGCGGGCCAGTTTGGCGTAGGCGCCACCCTCGCTGCGCAGCCGCAGCATGTCGCGCACCATTCCCCTGAGGTTCTCGAGCAGCTCGGTTTTGCCCTGCGTGGCCATGCTCCCTCGGTATTCGAAACCGCCGTTGCGGGCCAAGTTAAGGACAGGCCCCGACAACTGTTCTGGTGCAAAACCCCCACGGCCGGCCCTTGTCCGACCGCGGGCCAGCGCTTATGCTGTTTCTAAGTCCGCCAGCTGGACCCATTCCGGGCCGGCATGACGCGACGCATCAGGAGCTCCCATGCGGCTCAACGTGTTCAAATCCAAGATCCACCGTGCCACCGTCACGCACGCCGACTTGGAATACGAAGGCAGCGTCACGGTCGACAGCAACTTGCTCGATGCGGCCGAAATCCTGCCGTACGAAGCGGTCCACATCTGGAACGTGACGCGCGGCTCGCGGCTCGTGACCTACGCGCTGCCCGGCCCGCGCGGCTCGGGCGCCATCTGCGTCAATGGCGCGGCCGCCCACCTCAACAAGCCGGGCGATATGGTCATTCTGGCCACGTTTGCTGAAATGACTCGCCAGGAAGCCTTGAAGCACCGCCCTATCGTGGTGCGGGTGGACGCAGAAAACCGCCAAACCGACGACGTTTCCGAAGAGCTGCCCGGCCCCGTGCTCAACTCGCTGCGTGTCGTCTCGTAGCAATTCCGCGAACGCTTTGGCAGTTTCGTGCGTTTTCGGATAAGACGGCCGTGCAAATGGTGGCTGATAGCGCGTCCGAGGTCGTGGAAAAGCTCCGCGCAGCGTCGGGCACTGCAGTCCTGGCGGGCCTGGTGCGGCACGTTTCGCTCGCCTCAGCCACTCTGCGACGGCCGGATTTGGCCTCGAAATTTCATGCGCCGGCCGCCGAATCGCTGGCCACTCTGCAAGCCGCAGGGCTGACGCCCGAACAGACCCAGACGCCTTTCGGCAATCCGCTCGAGGCCTTGGAGCACGGCCCGCAGGGTCCGGCTGAGCGGCAGCTCCTCGGCGCGCTACTGGCGCTCGGTGTCGCCCAACAGTTGCCCGAGAGCGAAGCCGAGCGCGAAGCCTTGGCCGCCGATTTGGTGTGGCTGGCGACCCACACCACCATCGACGCGCTGGGCTGTCTGGACGCGGCCCTGCAGGACCAAGCCGCTGGCATGTGGGAAGCGGTCGCCCACGTCGCGCGTGACCCCGAAGCAGTCGCACCCGAGTTCGGCCGCGCCGAGGGTCTGATCGCCGCCGCCGCCATCGCAGGCAGCCAGAGCGAGATCGCCCACCGCGCCCGCCTACACCTCAGCCAAGCTGCCACCGACGCTGGTGTGCGAGCGCTGGCGGCCGGTGCCGTCACCGCCAACGCCGACCGCTTGGACGGCGAGATGTCCACGGCGCCGTTCGGCCCCGTGCTGACTACGCTGCTCACCGTCACCTTGGTGCTGTTCGCGCTGCAGGTCGGCAAGGTCTTGTTGCGCTGGGTGCTTGCCTTCAAGCGGCCCGCGTCGATCAGCATTGGCCCCAACGGGCTGGAGCTGAGCCAGCGCACGCTGCTGCTTGGCAAGGTGCTGCGCGAGCGTTCCATCGTCGTGCCGCTTGGAAGCCTAGTGCGCATCACGCGTGAAACTCGCTACGCCCGGCTCGGCATGTATGTCGGGTTGATGGCGCTCGTGCTCGGTTCGTATCTGGGCATGGGCTTGTTCGTCGACGCCGTGCGGGTACCGGGCGGCTCCGCCTCTCTGTTCGGCCTGGCGGTCTTGATGATGGTGCTCGGGCTGATGCTGGACTTCACGTTTTCGAACGCCGCCGACACCGTTCGCGGCAAGTGCCGCATGCTCGTGGTGCCGCAACGCGGTCGCGTGTTCTGCCTCGGATCGCTGGATCCAGCGCGCGCCGATGCGATGCTGGCTACTATCGCCGAGGCGGCAAGAGTCTAGTCTGCCTTCGCACTTCGCCTTGTGTGTCCGGCGATCCCGGTGACGTGACGCGCAGTAAGCGCGCTCGGGTGCAACGTTACGGGGAGCTGGCGGGAGCGGGTGTAGGCGATGGCACCACTGGCACCGTGGGTTCCGGCGGCGCGGACGGGGTCGCGCGGGGGCGGGGGGCGGCGCGGCCGCCGAGGAAACCTGCGCCGAGTTCGAGCAGGGTCTCGACCTGCGAGCGCGTGAGCACTATTTCGCCGCGGATGTCGGTGCCGTCGGGCTCGAAGCTGCCCTTCTCGATGAACTTCTTTTGGCTGGACCCGAACAACACGGCCCCGAACACGCCGAGATTGAGCGAGGTGGCGGCTTTGAGCGCGGCCGTGAGCGCCTCCGCGTTGGCGCGCGCGAGCGGCTCCGTCGCGTCGTGAGCCAACACGTCGATCACGACGCCACCATCGGCGCGCGGCGAGAGCCGCAGCTGAGCGGAGCGGATGGACTTCGGAATCACCACCGGCAAACCCAAGAAAGCTCGCCATGGGGTCTCCAAATGGGCCACCGCGATTTCGTCACCTTTCAGCTCGCGCGGCAGCTTCTTGAGCTTCTTCGCGGGTTCCAAGAGAGCCGGCGGCGCCACGACCAGTAGCTTGGGGCCCGGAAACACGAAGACGCGGTCGCCGCGGTCGGCCCGCGCCTGAGCGGCCGGTACGCCGCCCTCCAACCAGGCGCCTTCGGGATCGCGCGTCACCAGTAGATCGACGGCTGAACGGACGCGCTCCTGCGGCACGTTGAACTCCAGCACGGCGACGACTCCGCTCGAATCACGCAGCTGCGAGCCGACGATCAGCATGCGGTCGAGGTCGCGCACGGGGTCGATGGCAGTCGGGCCAAAAAAGTCGCGCCATTGGTAGACGTTGCGCAGTAGCGGTCCAACCCGAACACCGAGCGGGTGCTGACGGACGCGGTTCATTTGCACCAGCACGCGCACGTTGGCGTTGGGATCGACGACGCGCTTGTCGCCGATGCCTGCCGTCGGCTCGGCGATGCCCTCACCCGGCTTGGGCTCGGCTGCGGCGTCGGCCTTGTTGCCCGCGTCCTCCGCGGCTCCGGCATCGCTCGACTTGGAGCCATCCGGGGCGCCGGCGTCCTTCGGCTCAGGAGCGCCCGCATCTGGCAGCTCCTTCGGAGGTTTCGGCTTCACGACGACCGGGTCGGGCTCTTTGGGCAGCGCCGCCTCGGGCTCGGAGACGGCCGTTGGCTCTTTGGCTTCGGGGGTGTCGGCGGGCTTGTTCGCGGGCGCGTCGTCGCTCTCGAATAGGTCGATCGGGATCTCGGTCAGCGCCGGAGGCGGCGGCCCCTCGTCCTGCATGCCAACCATTCGCAGCAGTCCTACCAAGCCCAGCAGGGGCGAGAACGGCAGGTGCAGCACCAACGCCAACGCGACGAAGCGGGCCAGCCGGCTCGGCGTCGTGTCGTTCAGCACGCGCGGGCGCGTCCCGGGTTCCACGCCGAGACCATAGCCTCTCGCGAAGAACTGCGCGAATTCGGCCCTTTGGCCCCTGGCACGCGCGTCGCATCCGCTAGGGCTCGCCCGGCCCGCACCGAGAATTGGCTCGCGCGGCGCGGCTGTGGAAAGACACGGTTCATAGTGTTCGTTTCGACCGCCCGTTCTGCCTTCGTTGCCCCTGTGCTGCTCGCCCTCTTGGCGTCAGCTTGCGAAAAACAGCCCCCCCCAGGAGCCGAGGACGGCTCTGGACCCGAGCGCACCCAAGCCCCTCGGGCCGGCTCGCCGGTGCTGCCCCCGGAGCTCACAGCTCCCGGCCCCGGCGGCAAGCTCGGCAAGCCCGCTGCCGAGCCGTCCGCGGCTGTCGCCGCGCCAGCAACGCCGGAGGCAGCCTACTCGGGTCCGTGGTTCGCCGTGACCTCGCCGGCGGCCGGCGTGTACAGCGACATGTCCTTCGACCGCGGCAAGAAGATCGGCTTCATGCGCAGCGGCGGGCGCGCGCCCGTCGACGCCGCCAAGACCGATAAAAAGAACTGCAGCGGCGGCTGGTACAAACTCCGCAGCGGCGGCTTCGTGTGCGGCAACTACGGCACGACGGATCTCTCCAACCCGGAAGTGAAGTTTGCGACCTCGCAGCCGAACCTGAAAGAAATTCTCCCCTACCCGTACGCGCGCAACGCCAAGAACGGCACACCGCTGTACAGGACGGTGCCTTCACGCGAGCAAATGGACCGCTACGAGCCGTACTTGAAGGAGGCCGAGAAGGCGAAGGACAAAGAGAAGGACGGCGCCGCCAAACCCCCCAGCGAGCGCGCCCTCGCGGTGGCCGAGAAGCTTGCAGCCGCCGACAAGCTCGAACCCGCGCTGCCCATTGCCGCGCAGGACGCCGGCACGCTCGTGCCGGTCGCGCCGCTCGATCCTGAGCCGGACAAGCCCTGGTGGCAGCAAGAAAACATCAAAGACCGCCTGCACGAAATGAAGCTGGACTCGCTCAGCGCCGACTCCGACGACATTTTGGCCAAGCGCATGGTGTCGGGCTTCTACGTCGCCGTCGACAAGACATTCCGCTGGAACGGGCGCAGTTGGTACAAAACCACGAAGGGACTTGTCACTCCGTCCGACCGCATGTGGCAGACGTCGGGCTCGAGCTACAAAGGCGTGGAGCTGGACGGCACGACCTACAAGTTGCCGATGGGCTGGGTTTACGGCGGCAACAAGAGCGCCGGTACCTTCAGCATCGACGAGGCCGCTGGCACCATAAAGAACGCCAAGTCCATCGACCGCTTCGTGCCGATAGCGCTCACGGGCAAGGCCATCCAGTTTCAGGGTAAGGACTACGTCGAGCTGACGGACGGCTCGTTCATGAAGAAAGCGCAACTGCGCATCACCGAGCCCGGCCCGCCACCGCAAGGCCTGGCTGAGCACGAACGCTACATCGACGTCGACCTGAGCACGCAAACCCTAGTGGCGTTCGAAGGCGCGCGCCCGGTCTACGCGACGCTGATCTCAAGCGGCAAGTACTCCAAGAACAAAGACAAGGACCACAGCACCCCCACGGGTGAGTGGCGCGTCCGCGAGAAGCACATCACCACGACCATGGACGGTGACGGGACCGCGGCCGGCGATCTGCCGTACAGCATCGAGGACGTGCCGTTCGTGCAGTACTACTTTCGCTCCTTCGCGCTGCACGCCGCGTTTTGGCACACCAACTTCGGCGTGCAGATGAGCCACGGCTGCGTGAACCTCTCGCCGCTAGACGCCAAGTGGCTATTTTTCTTCACTGGGCCGCACCTGCCCGAAGGCTTTCACGGCGCCTGGGCGACGAACGGCGCGGACACGGCCGGGGCGCAAGCCCCGAGTGGGACCGAAGCGCAAGCCCCGAGTGGGACCGAAGCGCAAGCCCCGAGCACTGCCGGAGCGGGGTCGCGGGTCATCGTCCACGACTGACTATTTCGGTTGACCGTGCCGCCCGGGCACGTCAATAGCTGGGCCAGACCATGGACCAATTCTCGGCCCACCTCGACCGCGGTTGGGATCTCGTACAGCGCGGTGACCCGCGCGGCGCAGAGCTCTCGGCCCGGCGTGCGCTCGAGCTCGACGCGCAATCGCCCGAGGCCTACAACCTGCTCGGCTACGTAGCCGCGTTGAAGGGCGAGTTCGAGGAAGCGGTCGAGCACTACCGTCAAGCCATCGCGCTCGACGACACCTACCTCGAGGCCATGTTGAACGCGGCCGAGGTGTATGTGCACCCGCTGGGGGACTTCGACGAAGCCATTCGCCTCTGTGAGCTGTCGCTCGACTTGGCCGAGACAGACGATGAGGTCGTCGACGCGCTGTTGCTGATGTTCGACGCCCTGCTCGGCAAGGGCGAGGTCGAGCGCGCGACCGAACTTTCGCAGCGCTTCCCCGAGGGCCCGTTCGACAACCCGCAGCACACCTTCTTGGTGGGTCGCGCCTTGTACGAGGTCGGCAATCTCGAGAACGCTTCGCCGTTGATCGAGGAATCGGTCAAGCGCTCGCCGAAGAACGCCGAGGCTTGGTACTACCTCGGCCTGGTGCGCGACGAGCGCGGTGAAACCCAGTCGGCGACCGAAGCCTTTCTACGCTCACGCGATTTGGATTTGACGCAGCCTTCGGCGCCGCCGGTGCTGTCGCGCGAGACCTTCGAAGTGACCGCAAAGCGCGCGCTAGCCGCGCTTTCGCCGATGTTGCGCGCTTACGTGCGCGAGCAAGAGGTCTACGCGGCCGACGCGCCCGGCGTCGAGGTCGTGGTCGACGGGGTCGATCCCCGCGCTTTGCTGTTGATCGACGCCGTCGGCAACGAGGGCCAGCCCAGCTCGGTCAGCGCGCGCGTATTCGTGTACCAGCGCAACGTGGAGCGCCTCGCCACGTCCGTCGAACAAATCGAGGCCGAAATCCGCGGGGCTTTGGAGCGGGAGATCACCGCCACCTTCATCGAGTCACAGCGCACCGAGTCATCGTCTCCAGGCACACTGAACTAAACCGCGCCGGGTCACGTCTGATCGCGGGTGTTGCGTTGTCAGCAGCTCGCCCGCTAAGCCTGAGCTCTGGCGAGGCTTGCGTGAGGACCAAGCGACGCCTGGCGTCGCCTCGAGCGTAGTTTGAGTACGTGAGCACCAAACCGCAGCGGATCAGCGGGCGTGGCCACCAGTTGAGATGAGGCTACGCCGCGCGGCGCGCCAGTTCTTCGGCGACGTTTTCGAGCAGTACGCGCGCGGGACCGGGCATCAGTGAACTGAGCGCCTCGACGGCGGTTTTGGTGTATTGGCCGGCGCGGCGCCGCACCTCTTCACAGGCGCCCGTCTCGATGACGGCTTGGCTGACGAACTGCACCGGTTCGCGATCGCCGGCGTGAATGCGCTTGAGCGCGTGCGCCAGCTCGGGGCGACGCGCCACCGCGAGCACCAAAGGCAGCGTTAGCTTGCCCTCCCTCAAGTCGGCGAGCAGTGATTTTCCGGTGTGCTCGCCCGAGTAGTCGAGCACGTCGTCCACCAACTGGAACGCGATGCCCAGGCGCTCGCCGAAGCCGCTCAAGCGCTCTTGATCTGCGGGGCTGGCGCCGGCGACACGGGCGCCGTTGCGAGTCGCCCAGCTAAAGAGCGACGCCGTCTTGTCGCGCAAAATGCGCTCGTAGGTCGCTTCGGTCACGTCGAGCTCGCTGCGACCGCGCAGCTGGACGATTTCGCCTTCGACCAGGCGCCGCAGCGTCGAGATCAGGTCCGGCATGGACTCTGGCGCGATGCGAGCGGTGCGGTCCAAGGCGTTGACCAGCAGCAAGTCGCCGGCCAGCACGCTCACGCCGTTGCCCCAGGCGAGCCGCGCGGTGGGAGCACCACGGCGCTCCATGCCCTCGTCGATCACGTCGTCGTGCAGCAGGGTCGCCGAATGAACCAGCTCGGACACGACCGCCAGCTCGCGCGCCTTGTCGTTGATGCCGCCGAAACAGGCAGCGCTCAGCAAGAGAGCTATGGGGCGTATCCGCTTGCCGCCGCGGAGGACCAGATGCCGTGCAGCGTCATTTCCGGGCGCCGGGCCGTCTCCGACAGCCGCCGCCAGTGTGCCCTCCACCCACGCCAAGTCGCCCGCGAGAAGCTCTTGAACACTCTGAAGCCGGCGCTCCAGCCGGAGATCGCCCCCCGCGTGAGCCGTGGCGGCGGCCCCGAGCGTGTTCACGCTGTGCTCTAGGCCCAGTTCGGAACTATCTTCGAGTTTCTGAGGTTTCAAATTCTTGTGAAACCAGTATGGAGTAGGCCGGTCACGAGGTCAACGAGGGGTTTGACGGGGCGCCGGGTTACAGGCACAAGGCGCCTGGATGGCCCCGCAGCCGCACCGCGCCCATTCGCCCCTCGAGCGGAGCCGGCTAATCGGCCGACGTCTGGGGATCGGCATCTTCAGCGCGATCTTCTCGGGCGCCACCCTGCTTTGGACCATCCAAATCTTGACCACGGTTTGGGGTAGCGCCCCCCCCAGCCCCGAGGGCTGCGCGCGGGGCACCGCGAACCTAGAGCAAGCGGTAGAACACGCCCGAAAGACCTACACGCAAGGCTCGGGCGACGAAAACGAGCGCGCCGCGCTGAGCCGCTACCGAAACGCGCTCGAACCAGCGTGGCAGCAGCAGAAAGCCGTGGAAGCGGCGTGTCTCAACGACGAGGCGGGCGCAAAGCGCCTGCGAGACGTCGTCGCTCTGCGCTATGCCGAGGAGCACGCCGTGAGGTATGAGTCCCTCGGCCTTGCGCCGCTCCGGCGCCGATTGATGGGGACCACGCCGTCCTCCAGTACAGAACTTAACCGATGACACAGCCTGCGGAAGACACCACACCGCTAGTCACTTTCGACGCTCTGCCTTTGACGAGCGATGTGCGTAAGGCCATCGACGAGCTGGGCTACACCCACCCGACGCCCGTGCAACGCGCGGTGTTCGAGTACGCGGCCAAAGGGCGCGACATGGTGGTGCAAGCCCGCACGGGTACGGGCAAGACGGCCGCCTTTGGCCTGCCCCTCATCGATAGCGTCGTGAAGGTGAACAGGCCGGCCGTGCAGGCCATGATCCTGTGCCCGACGCGCGAGCTGGCTCTGCAAATCACGCGCGAGCTGAGCTCCATCGCCAAGCACCGCGGCACGAAGGTCGTGGCCGTGTACGGCGGCGCCCCGATGGGCAAGCAAATCGAGCAGCTAAAAGACGGCGCGCAAATTCTGGTGGGGACGCCTGGGCGCGTGCTGGACCATTTGCGGCGCGGCACGCTCGACACCAAGGCCTGCAAAGCCTTCGTGCTGGACGAGAGCGACGAGATGCTGTCGATGGGCTTCCTGCCGCAAATCAGCGAAATTTGGAGCTACTTGCCGGAGCAGCGGCAGGTCCTGCTGTTCAGCGCCACGCTGCCGCCCGACGTGAAGCGCGTCGCCGAAACGCGGCTGAAGAATCCAGAGTACGTCACGCTCAGCGGCGACAACATCGGCGCGCTGTCGATTCAACACTTCGTGTACATGACGATGACCGACAAGCTCGCTGAGCTTATCGCAGTCATCGAGACCGAGAATCCGGAGAGCGCGATCATCTTCTCGAACACGCGCGATGACACCAAGCGTGTCGCAGCGGGGCTTCAAGCGCAGGGTTATCAGGCCGACTGGTTGAACGCCGACTTATCGCAGAATGAGCGCGAGGCGGTCATGGCTGCAACCCGCAAGGGTGAGCTGCGGTTTTTGGTCTGCACCGACGTCGCAGCGCGCGGCATCGACATCTCGCATCTGACGCACGTCATCAATTTCGACTTCCCGGACAGCGCCGAGAGCTACGTGCACCGCACGGGCCGCACGGGCCGCGCTGGCCGCACCGGCACGGCCATTTCGCTGATAACGCCGAGCAACATCGGCGGCCTCTACCTGCTGC
>JAYUYU010000453.1:0-5617 GCA_043752365.1 Myxococcales bacterium
TCGGCGTCGGTTAGGCCCAAGTACGTCTCGTTCGATTGTTCGTCGGAGTAGCTGAGCTTTACGCCCAACTCTTGGCGGTTCCGGGCGCGGGGATCGACGACGTAAGAGCCCTTGGCCATCCAGTCGTTGCGGGTCGCACCGGTGTCGGCGTTCTCGTCGGGCAGGCGTTTGAACCCGGTGTTGTGGATGCGCAAGAACTCGAAAACGAAGCCGAACTGTTCGCTGCTAGCGCCCGCGTAGGCGTGCACCTTGTCGTAGCCGTATTCGCCAAAGGCCAAGTCCACGCCACCACTCGGTAGCGTCGGAATCGGGCGCGTCACGAAGTCCACAGCGCCGCCCACCGTCTGCGGGCCGTACGCAATCGCCGCAGGTCCCTTGATGACCAAGACCCGTACCATGCGCGAAGTGAGCGGAAAGTAGTAAGCGGCCGGCGCAGAGTACGGCGCGGGGCCGAACAAAATGCCGTCCTCCATCAACGTGAGCTTCTTGCTGCGGTCGGGGTTGCCGCCGCGAATGCCCAGGTTGGGGCGCAGGCCCACGCCGTCTTCTTGCCGAATGTAGACGCCTGGCACCTGCATCAGTACGGCGTGCGGGTCGTCGTATTCGAAGCGCTCGAGCTGGCGGCGACCGATGACTTGGGCCGAACCCGGAGCGCGGCTCAACCGCGAGCCTGCGACGGTGACTTCGACGGGTTCGGTCGGCTTTTCGGGGGGTCGACCTGATTGGGCGGGCGGCGCGGCTGGCGTTGCAGCGGAGGGCGGCGGCGCTGGCTCGGTAATTGGCGCTGGCTCGGTAACTGGCGCTGGTGCTGACGCGGCTGGAGGCAGCTCGGAAGAAGTGGGGGGCGCGTCAACGGGCGGCGCGTCTGCTGGCGGCGGGTCCGTGGGCGGCGCGTCTGCGGGTGGCGCGTCTGCGGGAGGGGCAGCTGGCGTAGGGGCGGCGTCTGCTGGCGGCGCGTCACCAGTCGGCTGCGCTGCGAGTAGGCCTACCCAAAAAACTACGGAGCTTGAAAAAGCGAAGGCTGCGAAGCGCATAACGAACTCAAAGCGAAATTCGAGTGTGGGGAGGGGGAGTGACGGGTGCGGGCAAAATCCACGGCTGAAGCGCGATGCCGTCGCTCACCTGAGCCAAGTCGACTCGTGGATCGATGATGGGAGCGCTGCGTCGACCGTTCAACGAAGCGCGCGCGTCGACGCGCACTTCGACTGGGCCGAGCCCGCGTCGCTCGGCATCGCGTTGTATGTGGTGGCTCAACTGCAAAATCAGGTCGGGCTGGCTCACCATCTCGCTTTCCTGCAGCGGGGAGAGGTGTTCGCCCGGCGCAACGTGCCAAATTCGGCCGCTTTGTTTGTTCCTCACCAAAAACGTGGTGCTGCCGCCCTTGGCCCGCACCATCACACGCCAAGAAAAGCGCATGCCCTGCTCGTGCCACAGCACGTCGCCGCCGTACGCCACGAAGCGCAATGGCAGCAGCAGCTGCCAGGCGCAATAGGCCGCGCCCAGGCCAAGCCCAAACGCGTAGAGCGGCCGCCTTTGTACGACCGCAGCCGGCAACGGCAACTCACGCGCGCGCGGGAAGAATCGCGAAACCAACGCGCGCGGCCAGCCAGGCTCGAAGAACACCAACGCCGACACGCTCATGATCACCGGAAACATGCCGATTGGAAAGAGCACGCGGGTGAGCGCGTGAAACGCCAGCACGACCACGTACGCGTACGGCCGCGTTCGACGCCACGACAGCCAACCGACGATGGTCGCGTCGAACAAGAAGCCGCACCAGCTCATGGCAAGCGGCACGCCGTCTACCGCCAGCAAGCGACCCAGCAGCGGTAGCTCGGCGCTGGCTCCCAACCAAATGCGCAGCGGTTGCGCGTGAAGCAGCCAGTCCGGCTGCGCCTTGGCCAGCGCCGCAAAGCCGTAAACCAGCGCGATTTGAAAGCGAAACAGGTACAGCCAAGCTCGCGCCGCGCGCTGGGGTGAGCGTGGACGCCCCAGCCAGCGCCGCGCGACCCACGCGTCGACCGACCACAGCCGAGCAGCAGGCGAAGCCGCCAGCAGCCAGCACAAGAGCCCCGCCAAGTAGTAGTGGTTCAGGTAAGTGCTGACGTCGATCAGCTGCAAGTAGGTGAGCCCCAGCGCCAGCAACACCGCGCACAGCCGAAACGCCGCGCCCGCTGCCAGCGCCAGCGCCAGCACGCCCAACGCGACTACCAACGTTTGCAACGCAGGGCCGGAAAGAGGCTGCACCCAGGCGAAGCCCCAATACTTGAAGAAGAAACTCGGCTCGACGAAGAAGCGCGCGATCCAATCGTTGGCGATGAACCGCCACATCGAAACCGCCATTGTTAGCCCGAAAAGCACGCGAAACGCCGCCAACCAGGCCGCGTCGGTCCCTTCGAGCAGCCGGTTCGTGAAGTTGACTGGCTCAGTCCGTGTCACTGGCCACACCTGCGGGAAGCTTCAGGTTAAGCGTGCTGCCCGGACCGAAGAAGTCGGCTTTGAGCAGCGCGGTGAGGGCACGCAGCTTCTGGTAAAAGGCTTCGAGCTCGGGCTTGGAGGCCTCGTGCAACGGTGGAAACGCATCCGCCGCCGCCTGGGCGCCGTCGAGCGCGCTCAGCATGTCGGCCGCCAACTGCTGCTGCCCGACGTCGTTCAGCCAATCGTCGAAGCCGAGGCCCTCACCGTTTTCACCGCAACCCTGAAATAGCGCACGAAAGCCGCGCAAATTCTCGCGGATTGAGGCGCTGCTGGTCAGGGAAAAGCTGCCTTCGGGTTGACTGACGGGGTGCGTGAGCGTTAGCCCCGCTGGGATGCCGACCTTCCAGTCTTTTACTTCTTTCTCGATGTACAGCAGCGACCAAGCGATCACGTTGAGCGCGTGTTGCTCGCTGTCGTAGCCCTTGGCGTCGACAAGCACCTGGCGAAAGTTTCCTCCGTCCGGGCTCCACGCCTCACGCAAGCCGTGCACCTGGTCGAAGACGTCCGCCGCCAGGGCGACGGCGTAGTCGACCTTCGCGTTCGCCAGGTCCGCTGCATCCAGGGCGGCCCAGCCTTTGCCAGTTACGCTGTTCGGGCTGCAGCCGTGGTCTGCGGCTGGGTAAAACAATAGGTATTCGAGGCCAAACAAACCCCGCCCGGAGACTTGAACCTGCGACCACGACTGTTCGTAGCCGCGCCCGATGATTTGCTCCTCGACGCGGCAGCGTCCAACGACTGGCCACGCGTAAACGAAGTCACGGATACCTTGGCCATGTACCGGATCTCTGCCGGCCGATGCGACCTTGCTGCCCGCCGGACCAAATTGAAATAGCTCGGCTACCGACCAGCGTTGCATGGTCGTGCGCCAAGCCTGTTGGGCGAGCTCGCGCGTGGCGTCGCTAGAGTCGTCGCGCAAGGCGGTCAATGTCTCGCGCAGGGCCGTAGTCGCGTTCTCGACGTGGCAGTACTGCCAAATCGCGCACTCGGCTGCGGCTTCGCGCAACGCGGCTCGCGTGAAGGTAGGAGTCGCGTTGGGCGCTGGGCCACAGTCTTCGGCGGGGCCGGGGTCGACGTTCGGGCCCGTACCGCCCCTGCCAACTTCGCTGCCGGCCGCGCCGCCATCGGTGCTGGCAGCCCTGCCCGCGTCACTCGAGCCCGAGCCCGAACCACTGACAGCGACTTTGCCGCCGGTGGCGCTTCCCGAACCAGCCGATGACAACGTGCCGCCCGAGCCCGGAAGCTGCGAGCCCAGGCCGAACACCTCGTCAGGCGTCGCCGTTTTGCACGCGCCGGCGATCACCAAACACGCCAAAAGCGCCGAGCTCCCTCGAGCAAGCCAGCGCGTTTGTCGGGCGTTCCCGGTGCAATGCGCTCGTTTCATTGCAGGTCGAGGATGGCCAAGATGGCGCCGTCAGCGTGACCGTTCGTGGTGGCGGCCACGCGCTTCTTATCGGGCGACAGGCTCACGGCGAAGAAATGCGAGGTGGTGCCAGGTAGCGGCGCGTACAGGTAGGCACCCCGAATGGTATCGCCACCGGCTGGACCCGCGCCGACGCCACCTTCGGTCTCGTCGAGCTCGCCATCGGCGGTCGTCACCAACAAGGCCGGAGCCGTGCCCAAGCGACCGGCGAACACGATCCGGTCGTCGGGCAGCACGACCAGGTCACGGCCGCGATCCTCAGTACTGCCCATGTTGAGAGCTTCGCTTTGTACGGCAAGAGTTCCGCTCACGCCGTAGGTCGTGTCCAGCACGCCGCCTCCGGCGCTTTGCTTGAAGCCGAAAGAGACCATATCCACGTTGTCCGTGGTCAAGTACTTCGGCACGAACGTCGAAATGCCGTTCGCCTTGGTAGCGCGACCGTAGCCCGTCGTGACGTAGCGGCCGCTGCTCTGGCGCTTGGCAACGTAAGACTCCGCGAAACCGCCGTCCACGAAGAACGGGTTGGACACGAACACGCCCGGGATGAGGCCGTTGGTGAACGTAGCGTCCGGCACTCCCGTCGCCGACAAGCGCAGCACGTACATCGTATTGAAGCCCTCGATGTTGGCATAGCCAGCGCTGATGATTGAGCCGTCGGCTTCCACGTTGCCGCGACGCCCACCGTCACTGTAGACGCCGCCGCTGTTGAACGAAAACGGCTTACCGGCGTTGAAGGCCGTGTCCAGCGTGCCATCGCCAACGTTGACGCTGACGACGTAGCGGTCGTTGTCCGTGCGCTGCACCGGCGTTTCGCCCGACGTCAGCGCGCCGACCGGCGCGGGGCCGTAGCCGAAAACGACCACCTTGCTGGCGTCCGGGCTGAGCGCAATGTCCCACGATTCGTCGACGGGCTGCGCGCCTTCACCGGGGAAAGTCAGGCTTTGCGCGTCGTTCCAGCCGAAATCGATCTTGCGCACGGTGGCCGCAGGGGGCGTGCCGTTGGGACCTGCCGTGAAATTGAGCAGCTGGCCATACTGGCTCATCTTGAACAGCACGACATCGCGGCCCTTGCCCCCGGCGTCGCGCACGTTGGCTTGAATCACCAGGTCGCGGCTCGGCAGCTCCACCAAGCCAATCGAGTACTCGTCACCGTCGTTGGTAATTTTGTCGTCGAGCGCCTGACGGGTACGCAAGTTGAACGTCTTGATGCCGTCGCCGTCGAAGGTGTTGTCGAGCGTGCCATCGGCGTTGAAGCGCACCACCGCGACCTGGCGATCCACGCCGCCCGGGTAGCCCGTGAACTGACCGACATAGCCCGACGCCCAGATCTTGCCGCTGGCCGAGTAGGTCAAGCCGCGCAAGTCGTGAACGCCCGGCACCAACGTGCCGTCCGGTCCGTTGAGCTTGGCGGGGTGGTAGCTGACAGGGTCGGGGCCTTGGCCGCCTGCGCCGCCCTCGGGGAGCGTGACCCCGCCCGAGCCGCCTTCCGGATCGACCGGGCTCGCGCCGCCTGCGCCGCCCTCGGCCTCTTCGCCGGCCGTGCTGCCGCCGCTGTCTTTGCCGGCCGTCTCAGCGCCGGATTTTCCGCCGTTGTTTTTGCCGCCCCCCCTTGAGTCCGTGTCCCCAAACGATGGCCCGTCCGGGGCACTTGCGAGTAAGGATCAAGCCTCTGTCCCCTCGGCAGGGGCTTTGTCCTTTCGGTTCACGCGAACCCACTGG
>JAYUYU010000454.1:0-2089 GCA_043752365.1 Myxococcales bacterium
GGATTCGTTCTTGTGCCACTCTGGATTGCTGGCGAAAGCAGCCGCGCAGGTCAAGGAACAGAACCAGTATTCCTTGAGCAGGTAGCGCAGGCGGCCGGCGGCGGCGCGCCGGTCGACGTGATTGCGACACACCGGGTCTATCGGCGTATCGGTGGCGCCGAGCATCAACGCTATCGAATACAAGAAGGTCATGCGGCGCACGTTCTTGAGCCCCACCTCGCCGATTTCGACTACTGGAAGGCCGAGATCGCGCGCGGCGTCTGCGATGGACGCGGTACCGAGCACTTCCGCCGGGTGCGCCTCGGCGGCGACGCGCGCTGCTAAATTGACGGCGGCGCCAAAGACGTCGCCGTCACGCTCGACGGCGTCACCATGGTGCAGCCCCGCGCGCAGCGTGGGCAAGCGCGGCTCGGTTGCGGCCTCCGTCAGCAGCCGTTCGACCAGCGATAGACCTGCTGCGGCGTCCGGTGACGTGATGAGCACGGCGTCGCCGATGGTCTTGATCAGTCGATCACCGGGCGCCAGCGCGGCCCGCGTGATGTCGGCGAACATGGTGGCCAAGTCCGCGGCGTCCTCGTCCCCTTGCGCCTCGGTCAGCGCCGTGAAGCCGGCCATGTCGACGAACGCGAAAGTAGCTTCGATGCGCATGGTTGGGTCGGCGTCAGTCGAGCGCGGTGCGGACACGGCGCGCTCGCGTCCCAGCCGGGCTCAGGTGACCGTAGCTACCGTCATCGAGCGACACGCGGATCAGTCGCCCTGGGTATTCGGTCGGGAACGAGGCTTGGTTGGTGTCGTCGAGGCTGTTGCGAATGCGGCGCGGCCCACGCGGCGCCGGCGGGCCGCTTGCGTCATCCAGCTGTGTACGCACGTAGCTAGGCACACCTGGCGCGCTAGGTTGGGCGCTTGCCTGGGCGACCGGGGTCAGACCTAGCGACGACAGAGCCAGCAATCCACCGAGTAAACGCACGCCAAGAATCATACGCGGACTTGGGGGCCGCGCCAATCCACTCGAGCTTTCGAGGCGCGGCACCGCTCGGCCCGCGTCTTCTGCTGCTCGAAAGTCACGACGAGCTAGCGGCGTTGCACGTCATCGTCCTCGTCAGGCTAGGCCGACGTACAGGTGTTGCACGTCGTCGTCCTCGTCCAGCGCCGCCAAAAACGCTTCGACCTCGGCGCGCGCTTCGGCGTCGAGCTTGACCGGGTTCTTGGGGATCCAGACCTGGTTGGCGGCCGTGACTTGCCAGCCGCGCGCGGCCAGCGCCTTGGAGACAGTGTCTAGATCAGTCGGCTCGGTGATGAAGCGCTGTAGGCCCTCCTCGCCCGCTTCCACCTCTTGGGCGCCGGCTTCGATGGCGGCCTCTTCCGGATCTTCACCGGCGGCGGGCGGTGACGCTTCGATGGCGCCGCGGCGATTGAAGTCCCAGCTCACGGAGCCACCGGCGCCGAGCTGACCCTTCTTGAACAGCAGGCGAATGTTGGGCGCCGTGCGATTCTTGTTGTCGGTTAAGCACTCGACGATGACGGGCACCTGGTGCGGCGCGAAGCCCTCGTACACGACCGTCTCGAACGTTGCTTGATCGTCCAGCAGACCTGCGCCCTTTTTGATGGCGCGCTCGAGCGTGTCCTTGGTCATGGACGCGCGACGGGCTTGCTCGATGGCGAGGCGCAGGCGGGAGTTGCTGGTCGGATCCGGCCCGCCGGTTCGCGAGGCCACCATGATTTCCTTCGCCAGCTTGGTGAAGACGCGGCCTTTGGCGGCTGCACTCTGCTCTTTGCCTTTTTGTTTCCACTGAGCGCCCATGTCGCGCCATCTACCTCGGGCTCGGGCCGGATGGGCATAAAACTCGTGGCCCTTCAGTTGACAAGGCACGTGGTCGTACGCATCTCCTAGTGACGAACGTGGAAAGTCCTAAAGTGAAAGTGCACTTCGAGCAGCAGGGCTCGGAACTAACCGCCGTAGAAATCGGGCGGAATAGTCGCTCGCCGGTGATCGTTTCCCTGCATCGGGCGCTGTTGGCACTCGGCATCGTGGTGTCCTCCTACCAGGTGCGCCCGCTCAGCTCAGGGCTGTTCGAGCGGGTAGAGCTTG
>JAYUYU010000455.1:0-2088 GCA_043752365.1 Myxococcales bacterium
TGGCCCACGAAACGCTGGGCGTCGCCTGTGCCTACCTGGGTGAGGCCGAGCGGGCCGAGCGGGAGCTGAATCAGGCGCTCGGCTTGCTAGGCGAGCAAGCTCGTCCGCGCGATCGCTCACGCATTCAAAGTCATCGCGCCATGGTGGCGTTTCGGGCCGGGCGCGTCGAGCCTGCCCTGGCCGACTACGCCGGCGCGCTGGCACTGGCGGAGGAGCACGACCTCGACGACCTGATCGCTACCGGGCTACTCAACCTCGGCACCGCCGAGCAGCAGGCGGGGCTTTGGGGCGACGCCTTACGTCACTATGAGCGCGGCGTGACGTTCGCTAGCGCGGCCTCACGCATCAGCACCGAGCTGACACTCGAATTCAACCTTGCCAACCTGTACGCGGAGATTGGCGCCTTCGAACGAGCGGAGGAAGCCTTGACGCGGCTGCAGAAAAAATCGCTCGCGGCCAAGCTGGACCATTTTGGGCCGGGAATTGCGCTCATTCGCGCCGAAATCCACCTGGCGCGCGGCCAGGCGGACGCGGCCGAGCAGGAGCTGTTGTCGGCTGAGCAATTGCTGGAGGGCCGCTCACAACCGCGCGAGCTGTTCGAAGTGCGCTTGCGGCGCGTGGACGTCGAGCTGCTCCGCGGCAAGGCGCAGGAAGCCGAGCGCAAGCTGAAGGCGTTGTCACGCACGCAGCCGGCAGGCGCTGCCGAAGACTTGAGCCTGGGCTTGGAGCACGCCCGTGCGCGCGTGGACGGCGTGCTGGGGCGCCCGAGCGCGCTCGAACGGCTCGAGTCAGCGCGGGCGCGCGCCCAGCGTGAGGGGCTGTTGGCGCTCGAAGCCACGCTTGAGACCGAGCTGTCGCAAACCGCGTTGCGGCTAGGCAGAGTCGACGACGCGCGGACCCGCACCGAGCGTGCGCGTCGGCTTTGGGATCGCATCGGCGAAGGTCTGCCGGTGGGGCTCGGCTCGCTGTTCTGGCGTCACGTGCGCCGCGCGCCTTTGGTCGAACAATCGCGGCCGTTTCCGAGCTCCGCGTCGTCCAGCGCCGGCGTCCACGAGGCGGAGGCATACCGCCGCTTGCTGTCGCTGAATCGACGGCTCAACTCGTCCTTGTCGCTCGAACGCGTGCTCGAGTACGCCGTGCAGGCCGCCTTGGACCTGACCGAAGCCGAGCGCGCGTTTCTGCTGTTGACGCCGCCGGTTGCGTCGAGCAACGGCGGGCCGACGCTGAGCGCACAGGTCGCGGTGGCGCGCAGCACCGATCCGGCTTTGCCCGAGGGCGAGGGGCCGAGCCAAAGCATCGTGCGCCGTACGCTGGAGCGTGAAGAGCCGATTTTGACCACCGACGCGCAGGGTGACCCGCGCTTCGCAGGGCAGGGCTCGGTGCACGCGCTGCGGCTCAAATCGGTATTGTCGGTGCCGGTGTTGTCACCCTCCGGCGTACTGGGTGTGTTGTACGTCGATTGCCGCGTGCAACGCGGTCGCTTCTCCGAGGCCGAGCGAGCGCTGCTGCTCGCCTTTGCCGATCAGCTGGCGCTGGCCATCGGCAACGCCCGCTTGCACCAAGAGCTGGAGCAGAAAGGCGCAGAGCTGGCTCGGCAGAAGCACGCGGTAGAGCAGCTTTCGCGCGGGCAGGCGCGCGAAATCGAGCGGCTGCGACGCGAGGTGCAAACGCAGCGCCAAACGCTGGAGCTCCGCTACGACTACTCGCAAATCGTAGGGCGCGGTCCGGCCATGCGAGCCGTGCTGGAGCGGCTCGATCGCGTGATCGACTCCGAAGCCAGCGTGCTCGTGTTGGGCGAATCCGGCACTGGTAAGGAGCTGGTCGCGCGCGCCATTCACTGGAACGGACCGCGCAAAGCCGGGCCGTTTCTGGGTATCAACTGCGCTGCGTTGCCCGAAGCCTTGCTCGAGTCGGAGCTGTTCGGTCACGTGCGCGGCGCCTTCACGGGCGCCGATCGCGACAAGCTTGGACTGCTGCAAGCCGCAGCGGGCGGCACGTTGTTCCTCGACGAGCTTGGCGAGCTGTCGCCCTCGACGCAAGCCAAGCTGTTACGTGTGCTGCAGGAGCGCGAGGTGCGCCCACTCGGCT
>JAYUYU010000456.1:0-2083 GCA_043752365.1 Myxococcales bacterium
GCGAAGACGCCGCGACGCGAGGCGCTAGCCACCGCCACCGCAGCACTTCCTTCATAGATTAAACGTGACCGCTGTCTCACGCGCGTTGACAAATTCCGGCGTGCTGTGGCCGACGAGCTCCCGTATCGCCTTCGGCGCCGCGCCCCGAAGCGCGAGGTGTGAGCAGCACGTGCGAGCCGAGTCGGGCCTGTGAGCGGCACCTTCTCGCGATGCTAGCGCCTCGCTATGCTGTCCGGCGCCGCCAGAGGAACCCCCAACGCCGGTTTGGGTTTCGTCGTTGTGCAGCTGGTGATCCAAGGCCCCAGCACCACAGTGAGCCGCCCGCGCGCAAGGCACATCCGCCCACCGTGCGCAGCTCACGAGCGCGATTGCTTGCCGTCGTCGCGCCGGGCTGTGGTCAGAATCAGGGCCGCCATGGCGGCATGAAGCGTGCGTTCGGTTTCGCGCGCTAGAGGTGCACGAATGTCGGAGAAGTACTGCTGCGCGCCGAGAAAGGCGATGTACTCGAGGCGGGCCAGCGTTCGCCGCTGCCGCGCCGGCAGGCTGGGGTCAAGGAGCTCGCTCAAGTAGGCAACCCGCCGTTCGTCAACGCGGGCGACGAACTCGCGCGCCTGCGGATCGTGGAGACCCCAAGCGCGAACGGCCAGATCGAGCTTCATGTCGAGCGCGTGAACTGCTGCATCGAGCGCGCGCCGACGCTCCGCCGGCTCTGCAGCGTCGGCTTGATTGATGGGCAGCGTCGTTTGCTCCTGCTCCCAGAACGCCAAAAGCGCGTCCAAGTAAGCGCGGACGTCGCGGAAGTGATGGTAGAAGGCACCCTTCGTCCGCGAAAGCTCGCTGCATAGTCGCTCGATCGTGAGAGCCGCTTCGCCTCCGTCGCGCAGGATCGAAAGGCCGCGTTCGAGCCAATCGGTTTCGCGAGTGCGCGCCATTTAGATCGCGGCTAGACCGACGGCGCCGGCCAGCGCTGCACTAAGGGGAGAGTAGAGCCGCAGACTCCAGCGCAAGTAGGGCGTGCCGAGGATGGCTGGGCGCAAAGCCGCCTCGAAGAAGCCTCCGATGCCACGCAGCGCGAGGACCGCTACCATCCCCCACGTGATGGCCACGCTGACTAGCCCCGCTCGTGGCTGCGGCAAGACGAATCCGCGCAGCGAAAGCACCCAAATCGCAGCAAAGACGAGCAGCCCGGCGATCGCCGCGGTCGCCAACCTTCCCGGCATGCGCTGGCTCGAATCACCCACAACCGTGAGTGCGAGCGCGGTCCGGTTGGGGAGCGGCCACGGCAACCCAACGGCCCAAATCACGTGGAGCACGCCCAGAGCCGCGAGCACGAACGCCGCAGCGAGCGCCGCGATGTCGCCCAAGCCGACCAGCCGCACGCCCGTGGACCCTAGCCAGGGTGCTGCTCCGGCCAGCAGACCCATGGGCAAGAACAGCGTCCACTGGGGCATACGGCGCACGTCGCCAAAGCGAACAGCGGCGAACCCAAGGAAAATACCTGCGTAGCCGAGCGTCGTGGCTGCGCCGAGGATGGCGATGACTCGCGCCCACGCGGCGTCAGGCGAACATGCCGCCCAGGCGAACGCGGCCCCGAGCAGGACCATATGCCAAGTGAGCATGTGCCATACGACCTCCACCACGTGTCGCACGACACGCGGCAAAGGCGCTACCAAAGTGGGCTGGAGAATTTCGCGCCCTCCGGGCCCTGCATGCAGGGCGGCCGTGAAGATCGCGAGTGCCGACGCCAGAGCGAGCGCGAGCGAGAACGTCATCGGCCAAAACATACTACAAGGTATGTTTTGGTCAAGTAAACGAAACACACGAAGCGGCTGTGGACGCGAGCACGGAACTTGGGGAAGGTAGGAAGCGCGCAGCCCGAAGGGCGCTGCCCACCGGCTCCCCAAAGTTGCCGAGCAGCCCGATGGCGTGCGTGAGCGCGCTGGGCGCCAGGTGCATGTACCTGAGCGTCATGGTGAGCGTCGCCACCCGGCTTCAAATTCGATGATGCGGCTCTCAGCTCGAACGACGCCTAGTGCGGCGGCGCTCTCCGCGGCGACGAGATGCGGGCTTTGAGACGCAAGAC
>JAYUYU010000457.1:0-13450 GCA_043752365.1 Myxococcales bacterium
GGCATTCACACGGTCGTTTTGGATCGCCCCAACCCCATCTCGGGCGATCCGGCCAGCCTCGAGGGGGCGCCGCAGCGCGACGGCTTCTTGTCGTTCGTCGGCCTGGAACCCTTCCCGATTCGCCACGCGCTCACGCTCGGCGAAATGCTGGCGCAGTTGTTCGAGCGCGACGGTCATGCGCTCGGGCCGGACGGCGCGCTGTCCGTCGCGCGCGTGCAGGGCTGGGAACGCCAACGCACGGCCGAGGCTTGGGGACGACCCTTCATCATGCCGTCGCCCAACATGCCGACGCTTGAAACCGCCCTGGTGTACCCGGGTGCTTGCTTGGTCGAAGGCACGAACCTGTCGGAGGGCCGCGGCACCACCGCGCCGTTCCAGCTCGTGGGTGCGCCGTTTTTGGATGGGCCAGCGCTGGCACAAGCTTTGGCCGAAGCCGGCACGCCCGGCGTGCTGGTGCGCCCGGTTACGTTCAAGCCAACGTTCGAAAAGCACGCCGGTCAGCGCTGCAACGGCGTCATGCTCCACGTGACGAACCCGGCGTTGTTCCGCCCGGTCGCCACCTACCTAACGCTTGTCACGCTGGCGCGCGCGCAAGCACCCGAAGCCTTCGCTTTCCGCACGACCCCCTACGAGTTCGAAGCCGATATTCCGGCGTTCGACTTGCTCACGGGCTCGGCCGAAGCGCGCTTGGCCATCACGGCCGGCGCCTCCGCGGAAGACGTCGTCGCCACCACGGCACCCGTCGACCCTGCCCTGCGCGAGTCCGTGCTCGCCGCCGAAGCACGCCTCGACCGCGCCGCTATCTAATCGATTAGGCCCCGTTACGGGCAGCCCAGCTGGGCTGCCCCAACACCAACACGGCCTCCCACCAAGGGAATCAACAGGCAGCGGGAAGACCGGCCGCTTTCTCGCGCCCGCGTTCGTCTTCGATCAGCCCCGCATGGCGGCTTGGACGTCGTCGGCTGATTTCGGGACGGCCGCGCTGAGCACTTCGTGCCCGGTGGCAGTGACCAAGACGTCGTCTTCGATGCGAATGCCGCGCACGTCTGCGAAGCGCGCCAGCTGCGCGCGGTCGAGCGCACTTTCTAGGTCGCCGATTTCGTCTGGCCGCGAGAGAATGCGGGGGATTTGATAGAAGCCGGGCTCGATGGTCACGCACATGCCTGGAACCAAGTCGCGGTCGAGGCGCAGATAGCGGTCGCCTGGCGCGGTGGCGCGCGTGCGCCCCGGCGCGTACCCGGCGCGGTCGCCCAAGTCTTCCATGTCGTGGACGTCGATGCCCAGCAGGTGGCCCACGCCATGAGGGAAAAACAGCGCGGCCGCGCCACGCGCGTACAGGTCCGCGGCATTACCTCGCAGTATGCCCAGGCCGAGCAAGCCCTCGACCAGCGACAAGCCGGCGGCGCGATGCACGTCCAGGTAACGCACGCCCGGCTTCACCGCGGCGATAGCCGCCAGCTGCGACGCCAACACGACGTCATAAACGGCGCGCTGCGTCGCCGAAAAGCGACCCGCCACGGGCCACACACGCGTGACGTCGCCAGCGAAGCCTTCCGGCGTCTCCGCGCCCACGTCAGCCAACAGCAAGTCACTGGCGCCCAGCACGCCGTCGTGCCGCTCGTTGTGCAATACTTCACCGTGTACGGTAACGATCGAACCGTAAGCCGTGCCGCAGCCGGCCGCAGTGATCTCGGCTTCCATGGCGGCGCGCACGTTGGCTTCACGGCTACCGGCGCGCGTCGCGCGCATGCCGGCCAAGTGAGCGCGGTGCGTGACAGCAGCGGCCTCGCGCAGTTGCGCGACCGCCGGCGCGTCGTGGCTCAACCTGAGCGCGATCATCGCACCAGCTAGCTCGAGATCTTGGTCTGCCAGCTCGACGCCGCCGCCCGGCTCCAAATCGCGATCCAGAAGCTCGGAGAGCCAGAGCGCGGTTTCCAGATCTTGCGGAGGCAACGAGGCGACATCAGGAGCGCCGACCAGCTCGCTGATGGGACGCACCGCGAGCCCCAGCTCGTTCGCTAGGTCGTCGAGCGTGGGCATCGGCCCGGTCCACATTTCGGCCTCCGGGTCGGCTGGAGGCGCGTACAGGGTGGCGCCGGAGGGCGTCACCAGTAGGGCCGCACCTTCAATGGATCGACCGACCAGGTAGAGGAAATGACTTTCGGCCCGAAAAGGAAAGCGATTGTGCTGAAAATTGCGAGGCCGGGATTGCCCAGCGACCAACAAAGCCGGCCCACTTAGGCGCCCAGAGAGACGGGCGCGGCGCTCGGCAAACGCGGCAGCGTCAGAGGCTTTGGTCCACATGGGAATTCACCGTCGATCCAGCGGCTGGCGCAAATCGTACCTAATGCGTCGGGGCCGCCCCGGAAAGTGGCGGTTCGGCAAGCCTAGCAGGTAAAGTTCCGACCGCTGAAACCGGACGGGGCGCTCGCGCATAACTCTGCCTGCTCGGGAACACGTTCGGTCGTGGACGGTTCTAATCGTCTCAGCAATCAACCCAATTCATTTAGAGGAGTGGCAATGGCTTTTAGTCTCTCGAAGTCGATCATGTCTGCGGCGTCTGCTGGTTTGATGGTGGGAGCCCTGGCGGCCTGCGGCGGCGCAACCCCGGCCCCCGAAGCCCCCGCGGCCGATGCTTCGGCGGTTGACGGCGCCGCCCCGGCGGCGGACGGCGCGGCTCCTGCTGCTGACGCGGCAGGCGCGAAGGAATGCTGCAAGGGCAAGAACGAGTGCAAGGCCAAGGGCGCCTGCAAGACGGACGCGAACGGGTGCTCGGGCAAGAACGAGTGCAAAGGCAAAGGCGGCTGCAACGGCCATTGCCCGAAATAACCGTCTAGCCTGCGCATGACCACACCTGCCGATTTTGGGTTTTGGCGTCGTTGTCGCTGCGGTCCGATGCTCACGTACTCAAAGTACGCTCCGCTTCGGTCCTCGCGACGCCTAGCCAAAAACCCAAACTTGGCAGGTGGTGATTTGCACCGCTCGGAATCACGCACGCCTTGAGCCTCGCAAAGGACCTGGGAGTTGGCGTGGGGCTGCGGGTGCCGCACTACGCGGCTATCCTGGCGGAGCGACCGAGTGTCGATTTTTTCGAGGTCATCAGCGAGAACTTCATGGTCGGTGGCGGCAAGCCGCTGTACCACTTGGACCGCGTGCTCGAGCACTACCCGGTAGTGCAACACGGAGTGTCGCTCGGCATTGCTGGGCCGGACGAGCCCGATCGCGAGTACCTGAAGCGGCTGAAGCAGCTGGTGCGGCGCACCAAAACGCCGTGGGTTACCGACCATTTTTGCTGGTCAGGCGCTGGCGGCGCGCATCTACACGACCTTTTGCCGATTCCGTACACGGCCGAGGCCGTCCGCCGAACCGTCGAACGTGCGCGCATGATTCAAGATTTTCTGGAGCTGCCGTTCGCCCTGGAAAATACCTCGAGCTACCTCACTTACCGCTCCAGCACGCTCAGCGAGTGGGAGTTCATCTCCGAGATCGCCGAGCGAGCCGATATCGGTCTGCTCTTCGACGTCAACAACGTCTATGTGTCGGCCTACAACCACGGCTTCGACGCCGCGACGTTCGTGCGCTCCGTGCCCCACGAACGAATCTTCCAAATCCACTTGGCGGGTCACACCAACCTGGGCAAATACATCATCGACACGCATCGCGGCTCGGTGAGCGATCCGGTGCTGGACCTGTACCGTCAGACCATTGCGCTCACCGGTCCCGTTTCGACGCTCATCGAGTGGGACGACGAGATTCCAGAGCTGCCAGTGCTGTTAGCCGAAGCCGAACGCGCCCGACGCGCGCGCGACGAAGGCCTCGCTCAGCGCGACGGGCGCACCTTGCCGACGGCCGCCGTAACCGCGCCCGCGCCGCCCACGCCAAGCGACGTCGCGGGTTGGAAGCAGGGCGGTCCGCGTGAATCCGCCGCCAACGAGGCCGTGGGATGACGAACGAGCTATCCGAGCTTCAACGCGGCATGGCCTTGGCACTGCGCCACGGCAGCGCGCTCGGCAAAGATCCGAACCTGAGCGCTTTCGCGCTTGCGCACATTTCAGGCAACGAGCGGCTTTCGCCGGTAGAACAGCTCGACATTTATCGCGAGCAATTCTGGCTACGGCACACAAGCTCCCTGGTCGAAGACTTTCCCGGTCTGGGCGGCATCTTGGGCCAGCACGAGTGGGAAAGGCTGAGCGAGCAGTACCTGCGTGAGATGACGCCCGACAGCTACACGCTGCGCGACTTGGGAGCGCGCCTGCCCGAGCTGATCGAACGGGCCGGTTGGCTGTCGCACCAGGCGCTCTGCCTGGACATGGCTCGGCTGGAGCTCGCGTATATCGAAGTGTTCGACGCCTCCGATACGCCCCCTTTGGCACCTGAGCGGTTGGCGGCGATCCCGGAGGAAACGTTTGCTGACGCGCGCTTGGTCATCGCTCCAGCCGTTCGGTTGCTGTCCGTGCGCTACCCGGTGGCAGGTCTGCGTCGTCGGCTACGCGCCGAAAACGACGAGCCCGTGTCGATTCCGGAGGAGAGCCCACAGCAGTTGGTGGTGTATCGGCGCGACTTGCGGCTGTGGGACATGCCGCTGAGCAACGTGGCGTTTGCATTTCTGACGGCGCTGGCGGCGGGCCGCTCACTCGGGGCTGCCGCCGAGCTTGCTGCCAATAGGCCAGAGCCAGAGGCAGAGGTCGAGCTCGGGGCGAACATCGGCGTGTGGCTTCAGGAGTGGACGGTCAAGGGCCTTGTGAGCGACGTCCTCCTCCAATAAAAACGCCTCAAAACCTTGCGGCGTGGCCCACATCTTGCTACCGGCAAAGGGTGGGTGCGCTCTCGGCTCAGCTTGGGTCCGTCCAGAGCAGGCGTCGTGCCTTGCTCATGGGTGTCGTGAATGCGACGCCGGACTCGTTCTATGCAGCTTCGCGAAGCGACAGCCAAGCCGCAACACTCGCGCGCGTAGATCAGCTTCGGGCCGAAGGCGCCGACATTGCCGATATTGGCGGGGAGTCGTCACGCCCCGGCGCCGCAGCCGTCTCGGCTGACGAGCAGATTGCACGCATCGAGCCAGCCGTCGCCCGTGCAGTGACGTGCGCCGCCCTGCGCGTCTCGATCGATACCACGAGCCCTCGCGTGGCCGAGCGCCTGCTCGCAATCGGTGCGGTGTTCGTGAACGACGTGTCATGCCTGGCAGACGCCGACCTTGCCCGAGTGACGGCTCGCGCCGGGGCGACGCTCATCCTGATGCATACGCGCGGCGGCCTGGGGTCGATGGCTGGCTTTTCCGACTACCCCGATGACGCCTACGACGACGTGGTGGCCGACGTACGCCGCGAGTGGTGCGCCGCTCGGGACCGCGCGGTCGCCGCGGGGCTGCCGCGCGAGCGCGTGTGGTTCGACCCGGGCATCGGCTTCGGTAAGAACGCCCAGCAGTCGTTCGAACTGCTACGCCGGCTGGGCGAGCTCCGGGACCTCGGGGTGCCGCTGGTGGTGGGCGCCAGTCGCAAGTCTTTCATCCGTGCGGTCGACGACGCCGGTCCGGAGGAGCGGCTCGGCGGCACCATTGCGGCTTGCCTGTGGTGCGCCGCACAGGGCGCTGACGTGCTTCGAGTCCACGACGTGCGAGCCGTCCGCCAAGCGCTGTCGGTGACGGAAATGCTCGCCCCTACTCGAGCGTTGAAGGCGGCACATGTTTGAAGCCGTCCGTGCTTACTGGGAAGGGCGCACGCCGCTCTTGCTGGCCAGGGACGCGCTCGACGTGTTCCTGGTCTACTACCTGGCTTACCGCGCGCTGTTGGTGCTGCGTGGCACGCGGGCCATGCAGGTGGGGCTCGGCCTGTCGCTGGTGTTCGTGCTCTACTTGTTCGCGCAATTCCTGCGGCTAGTCACGGTGACAAGCGTGATGGGCGTGCTCATCTCGAGCATGCTGCTGATCGTCGTGGTGGTGTTCCAAAGCGACATCCGCCGCGGCTTACAGCGCGTGGGCAGCCGAGCCTGGTTTGGCAGCCTGGTGCGCGCCCAGGAGACGAAGGTCATCGACGAAGTGGTCGAGGCCGCGACGGAGCTGGCGCGCCACCGCATCGGCGCGCTCATTACGTTCGAACAAGACGCGAACCTCGACGAGTTCGTGGGTGTGCACAAGGGGCACACCTTGGACGCGCAGGTGACGCGCGAGCTTTTGGTGGCGCTGTTCCTGCCCGAAAGCATGAACAAGCTGCACGACGGCTCCGTGGTGATCCGCAACCTGCGCGTCGCCAAAGCTGGCGTCTTCTTCCCCATGCCCGAGGGGCGCGTGGTCGACGACAGCTTCGGCTCGCGCCACCGCGCCGCGCTGGGCATCACCGAAGAGACGGACGCGGTGGTCGTGATCGTGAGCGAAGAGCGCGGCACCATCAGTTTCTGCTTCAACGGCAACATTGCCAGCAACCTCGACGGCCCCAAGCTGCGCACCATGCTAGACGCGATTTTCAGCCCCAAGGTGCGCAAGAAATCGCGCCGCAACAAGGCCGTCCGCGAAACCGCCCCACCCGAGGCGCTGTCCAAGCCGCCGCCGCCGCTCGAGCTCGATCCGGCGCCTATCAGCCGCCGCGAAGCGCGCGACAGCCAGCCCGATTCGCTCGTGCCGCCGCGCATCAGCCTAATCGCCACGGAGCCCGAGTTGCTCGTGCGGCCGAAGAGCGAACCGCCGCCGCCGCTGCGCACCAGCGGTCCGGGGCTAACCCCAGCTTCTCCGCCAGCTTCGGCACCGCTGCGCGCCGCGCCTGCCATCAACCCGGCGACTCCCTTGCGCACGCCGGTCACGACCAGCGCCGACCGCGGCGCGGTGCCCACTAGCCGCGATCGCGATTCGCACGGAGAGAGCTAAGTTGCTACGCACCTTCTTCGCCAACCTGCTGACCTTCGTGCGCGACTCCTTGACCGAGAACCTCGGTTTGAAGGGGCTGGCCATGGCGTTCGCGCTCGGCCTGTTTGCTTTCGTGCACGGCCAAGAGGAAGAGCAGCAACGCACGGTGCCAGTGGCGCTGGTGATGCGACTTCCGCAAACCGCGTCGGAGCGCGAGCTGATGACGCCTATTCCGGCCAGTATTCACGTGACGCTGCAAGGCAGCGCGCGCGCTATCGACAATCTATTGCAAGCCGGAATTCCGCCGGTCGAGATTGACCTACGCGACGGCCGGCGTGAGTCGGTGGTGTTCGACGAAAGCATGTTCACGTTGCCGCCCGAGACGAAGATCACCATCATCGATCCTTCGAGCATCGAGCTGAACTGGGAAGACGTCGCGACCCGGCAGATCCCCATCCAAGCTGCGATCACCGGTCAACCGGCGGACGGCTACGTCGTGAAGGGTGAGCCCGAGGTCGAGCCGAAGACCGTCACGGTCAGCGGTCCCGTCAGCTCGATCGAGGTGCTGCAATTCGCCCGGCTCTCGGCGTTCGACGTCTCAGGCTTGAGCGAGGGCGTACACAGACGTCGCCTAGGCATCGACTCGCCGCCCCAGCGCGTGCGCTATTTAGGTCCGCAAGCGGCGCTGGTCTCGGTCAGCGTGGCGCGCCGGGTCAGCGAGGTGCGTTTCGAGAATCGCCCGATTGAAGTGGTGGGTGTGACGGGCGGCAGCACGGCGCCGCGCACGGTCGACGTCGTCGTGGCCGGCCCGCCGGAAATCGTGCGCGCCCTGCGTCCAGACCAAATCGTGCCCGTCGCCGACCTGACGAAGGTCGAAGGCCTCGACCTCAAACAGCTCAAGCACGGCTCGGCCTCCGTCAAAGTCACGCTCCCCCTCTCCCACGCCGAAGCCGAGCTCCAGCCCCCGTACGTCAACGTCAAGTGGTGAACGTGATGGTTACCCGCGAGCGGGCTTCTTGGAAAAAGGAAGACATGGCTGAAGCCAAACGACGACTGACGTACCAGCGCAACAGCAGCGGCCGCACGCGCACGAACGGCTCGTTTTGTAACGCCGCGGGCGCGCTCCTTTGGATCGCCTCCAGCTCGGCGTCGCTGGGCCGCAGCATCGGCGCCACCATGCGATCGAGGTAAAGGCTGGCGCGCGCTTGCCGCCGCAAGACGCTCGAAAGCTCGGCGTTGCTGATACCTTCCTGGCGCTGCGCTTGGCCGAGCGCTTCGTCCCCACCCACTCGGTCGCTCATCAGCTTGCGCGCCAGCTCGAGCTGGCGAGTCATCACGGCTTCGCTCGGCTCCGGCTCGATGCGCAAGCTGGCCAGCAACACCTCGGAGATGTGCCGCTCGAGCGCCGCGCTGATGTGACGCTCACGGTAAGCTTCTTCGCCTCTATCTCGATCGGCCAGCGCCTCGAGGCGCGCCTCGAACGCCAAGCGACGCTCGTAAATGAAGCGCGGACGCTCGACGCCGCCCGTCTCGGGCGCGTAAAAGCGGACGACCACGCGATCGAGGGTGACCGGCTCGGCTCGCGCGCTCTTGCTCGGCACCACGCCCGCGAGTGCGACGCAGAGCAGAAGCCGACGAAAACCGAGCATGCTGGGTCAGCCTAAGGCCACGCGCGCAAGCCGCAAATTAATTTCAGCGAGCTGCCGGACGCTTGCGCGACGACGGCGTGGCTTCTTCGTCAGCGGCCGCGCTGCCCGGCTCGAGCACGAGGGCAGCGGGCACGTCCGGCGGAGTCAGCGGCGCCGGTGACGCCGTAGGCTCGCTCTCCAAGGAAGCGCCCTCGGTGCCGCCGTCACGCGCGGGAAAACCGCGGGCGGCGCGGCGCGCCTTGACGAATTCGGCGAAGGCGGTGACCTTGTCCAGGTCGCGCACGCTCAGCGTCTCCACCAAATCGTGCAGCTGCTTGCGCAAGGAATCGATGCTGCGCCCGCGGCGCGCTGCGGCGTCTTGAGGTACCGGCACCTCTTTCTCGAGCCCGTCCTTGGCGGTGTCAGTGGGCCAGACTACGCGCGCAATTGGCTTCAAAGCATGGGCGGCGAGCCAAGCTTCCATGAAGACTCGCAGCCGTTCGCTGCGGAAAGCGAACCAGCGCTCGCGCTCCGCGCCGTGGCTCATCAGCACGTCTTTGAAGCGGCGAAATGCTCCCTTGCCGTCGATGGCTTGGGTGAGCAGGTCGGACAGGGGCTTGTCCTCGACCATGGGAATGAAGCGCTCCATCCAGCGGTACTGCTCGCGCGAGCTGACTGGTTCGATGCGCAGGTAGGTCGCGTCCGAAGCAATGCGCGAATGCATTTCGGGATCCGCGATCCCGTCGACGACCCGGAGCACTTCGCCCGTCGCCAGGTGCAAGTAGCTGTGGACCTCGGGGGCGTTGTTCTCGAACGCGTCTTCGAGCGCCTCCCAATCGATGGGGACGTCGCGCGGCGGCTGTCCCGCTGCAGCACCGCCGTTGTCCGAATCCGACATCGATTCTGTCCTTTCGCTTTCGACCCGGCTCGTCACGATACTGGAAACCGGGAGCGAGCCCGCCCCACGGCGCCGTGCCAGGCCGTAAGCCGCGAAGCACGTTCTGAGTCCTTCATGTTGGCAGGGAACGCCCTGTCCAGCTTGACGATTTTTGCGGCCTCGCTCGCGTTGGCATAAATACCGGCCCCAAGGCCGGCGAGCATGGCCGCACCCCGTGCCGTAGACTCGAGTTCTTGGGGGCGCTCGACCGTCATGCCGGAGATGCCCGCCTGCAGCTCCATCAGTAAGTCGTTTTCGGCGGCCCCGCCGTCGACTCGCAACCTTTCGATGGGTCGGCCTAGGTCATCACGCATTGCCTCAACCACGTCGTTCACGGACATTGCAATGGCGTCGAGCGTGGCTCTTGCCAAGTGTGCGCGTGTAGTTCCGCGCGTGATGCCGCAAATAAGTCCGCGCGCCTCCGCGTCCCAGTACGGCGCACCGAGCCCCGAAAGCGCGGGCACGAAGGAGGTGCCTCCGCTGTCGGGAACACTGCGCGCGAGCGCCTCGATCTCTTTGGCGGAGCCCACGACTCCGAGCCCATCGCGCAGCCACTGGACCGCTGCGCCGGCGATGAACACGCTGCCTTCGAGCGCGTAGGTGACCTGCCCCCCCGCCTGGAAGCCGAGCGTAGACAGCAGCCCGAAACGGCTGGGCACCGGCTTGCTACCCACGTTTACGAGCAAGAACGCGCCGGTTCCGTAGGTGCATTTGGCCTCGCCAACGGCAAGGCAGCCTTGTCCAAACAGCGCTGCGTGCTGATCGCCCGCAATTCCAGCGATTGGAATACCGTCGGGCAAACCGCGTACGCCGCGCGTGGTTCCAACGACGCCGGCGCTGGGGACGATGCGAGGCAAAGCCAGGCGCGGCGCACCCAGCAGCTCGCACATGCTGTCGCTCCATTCCAGGCGAGCAAGATCCATGAACAAGGTGCGCGACGCATTAGTCGCGTCCGTGACGTGAGGAGCCCGTGCACCGCCGCCCGCCAGCCGGTAGACCAAATACGAGTCGACTGTGCCGAACGCCAGCTCCCCACGCTCGGCCCGTTGGCGTGCCGAGTCGACGTGCTCAAGCAGCCAAGCCAGCTTCGTGCCGCTGAAATACGGGTCGAGCACCAGGCCGGTCGTCTCGCGCACGCGCGCTTCTTCCCCCGCGTCTTTGAGGCGCTGGCAAAGGGCTGCCGTACGGCGGTCCTGCCAAACGATGGCGTTGTGAACCGGCTGCCCGGTGTCTCGGTCCCAAAGCAGGGTCGTTTCGCGCTGATTGGTGATGCCGATGGCCGCAATAGCTGCGCCACGCACGTTCGCGGCCGTAAGCGCCGCTTCGACCGCCGCTTCGACTGATGCCCAAATCTCCAGCGCGTCGTGCTCAACCCAGCCGGGCTGGGGGAAGTGCTGCGGCAGCTCACGCGTGGCGCGCCCCAGGCTCACGCCTTCGCGCGACATCACGAGCGCCGTGGTGCCTGTCGTACCCTGATCTATGGCTAAAAGATGCGTCGACAACCGAATGCGACTCCAACTGGGCGGGTTTCACGTTCGACCCGAGTGAGGGCGGCGGGCCCCCGCCGCCTCGAGCGAGCCTCCAAGACCGAGACCGAGACCGACGCCTCGACTCTACCGGAACTCAACGCTCTTGTGCCATCGGCCGGGCAAAGCTAGCGTCTCTGGCTGGCATGGCCCGAATCCTGCTCGTATCTCCTGAAGGCCAACAGGTGGTCGAGCTCCGCGATCACAACTCCCTCGGGCGCCATCCGTCGAACACGGTGCAGCTCCTCGACAAGATTGTATCGAAGGAGCACTGCATCATCGAGCGACGGCCCAACGGCTTCACGCTCCGCGACCTGGGCAGCCTAAACGGAACCTACGTCAATGGCGAGCGTGTCGCCGGCGAGCGGGACCTGCGTCACGGCGACGACATCGCCCTCGGCCAGACGCGCGCGCGCTACGACGACGGCAGCGGCCGCCCAATGCCGGCCGCACCCGGCTTCAGTCCGCCTGCCGCTGGAGCCTTTCAACCCCAGCACCCGCCACAGTCCGGTTGGCAGCCCGCAGGTCCGGCCAGCATGGGCACGCCGTCGACCGTGGGCGCGCCGCCAGCCTACGGTGCAGTGCCGCCTCATCTCACGACACCCTTGGCAGCGCTCGGGGTCGGTTCCCCGCACTTGAGCCCGACGCCCGCCGTGGGTTTTCAGCCGCTGCCACTGCAGGGTCAAGCGCCCGGTATCCCGTCGGGCGCGCCCGCCGCTAACGTCGACATCAACGACAAAGCGCGCCAGATCGGCACGCAAATCGCCGCGACGCAAAAGGGCTTCTTGCCGTTCGACAGCGTGAGCGGCAACACGCAGCAGCTGGCCGCCGACTACGAGCGCCTGCGCCTTTCGCACGAGCTTTCGCGTGAGATTGCGCTCGAGCGTGATCTGCCCAGCCTGCTGAACAAGATCTTGCTCACGATCTTCAAGTTCGTGCGCGCCGACCGCGGCGTCATTTTCTTGAAGGCAAAAGACGGGCAGCTGGTGCCCGGCGCCAGCCAGCGTCGCGACGGCACCGATCAGCCCATCCCGGTTTCGTCGACGATCATGAACCACGTGATCCGTGAGCGCGCGACCGTGCTCACCCACGACGCCGCAATGGATTTCGCCGCGTCGAAAGGCAAGAGCATGATCCTGAACCGGATCAGCTCGGCGATCGTCGCGCCGCTACTGCACAACGACGAAATTTTGGGCGTGCTGTGGCTCGACAGCGAGACGCTCGCGCAGTTTCAGCCGAAAGATATGGAGATCGTTACGGCGATCGCCACGCAAGCTGCGATGTTCATCGAGATCAACATCCTGGGTCAGAAGATCCAGCATGAGATCGTCAATCGCGAACGCTTCAGCCGCCTGCTTTCGCCCAACGTCGCCCAGCGCGTGATGTCGGGCGAGCTAGAAGTGAAGAAGGGCGGGCAACTCGTCGAGGAGTGCACCGTCTTCAACTCGGACATCCGCGGCTTCACGCGCATGAGCGACGGCGCCAACCCCGCCGGCATCGTCGAAATGCTGAACGACTATTTCGAGCTGATGGTCGAGGTGCTGTTCAAGCACGAGGGCACGCTCGACAAGTTCATGGGCGACGGCATCATGGCGCTGTGGGGCGCGCCGGTAGTGCACCCCGACGACGCGTTTCGCAGCGTGGAATGCGCGCTGGAGCAGATGGAAATCTTGGGCAAGTTCAATCGCACGCGGATGGAGGAAGGCCACCCGGCCTTGGCCATGGGCATCGGTATTCACACCGGGCCGCTCGTCGCGGGCTACATCGGCAGCTCCAAGGCGCTCAGCTACACGGTAATCGGTGACACTGCGAACACCAGTGCGCGCCTGTGCGGCGTCGCCGCAGCCGGCCAGATCATCGTCAGCGAGACGACTTTAGCCCGACTCAACGGCAAATTCGAAACCGAGGAGCTACCGGCCGCGAACCTCAAGGGCAAGGAAAAGCCCTTCCGAATGTTCGACGTCAAGCGCGCACACCCCAGCGTGCAGGTTCCGGCCAGCCTGCGTTCAGGCGCTTAGCTGCTCAAGTAGGCCTGTCCCGCCGCCCAGCTGGGCGGCATCGCAACACACGGAAACCGGGCCTCAATCCATGTAGGCTCCCAGATTTCACAGGGAGATCGGGAGATCGGGAGGCGTGCGAGCCCAGATTTTTGGGGTTCGAGATACCAAGCGCCGCCAGGCGTCTGCGCAGTTGCCGCCAGATCTGGAAAGTATCGAACAACAGAAAACTCGCACGACTCCTGATCTCCCGATCTCCTGTGAAAAAATCTGGGTCGGATGGGTTTCGGGGTCGGTGACGCGCTGCGGCGCTGAAGGTACGGCGCAAGGCCTCGACAGATGCCGAGCTTCGAGCCAAAGTCGCGCGCTCTGCGTCTCACCGGCAGAAGCCGAACCCCGCATGGCAGTCGTCCTCGCATTCGAACGCCCCGTCGTTGAACTGGTTGCGCGTGTCCGCGAGCTGCGAGAGCTAGCCAACGAGGATCCTCGGTTCGGCGCCGAGCTGCGGCGCTTGGAGGACAAGGCGG
>JAYUYU010000458.1:0-2076 GCA_043752365.1 Myxococcales bacterium
GTGTACGGCGTGCTCTCACCTGCTCGGCTCGGCACAATGGTGCTCTTGGGCGCCGGGCTGAACGCGTGCCAAGCCGAGCGGGCCGCGCCGAGCGCAGCAGAGCCGGCGGGTGCTGAGCTGCCGGTGCGTCGGGGGTTGGCGGGGCGACTGACACCCACGCAGCATCGCAACGTCGTGCGCGACGTGCTCGGCGTGGAGCTGAGCGAGCTCGAGCTCACCGCGTTGGGCGGAGGCATCCCGCAAGAACAACCGAGCACCGGATTGTTTCGCAACGGCGCCGACGGCCAAGCCGCGGCCGACGACTACCCGCTGGCGTTCGGAGTTTTGGCGGCTGCGGTCGCCGAGCGCGTCGATATCGCGAAGCTGCGAGCGGGCTTCGCACCGTGCCCGAGTGAACCCTTGGCCTGCGATCGGGCCCTCGTGGCGGAGCTAGGTAGGCGCTTGTTTCGTCGACCGCTCTCGCCGCGCGAAAGCGACGCGTTCCTGGCCTTGCACGCCAAGGTCGTAGCCGAAGGGCTCACCTCCGACCAAGCCAGTCAGAGCGTGATCGAGGCGATGCTGCAGGCTCCGGCGTTCGTGTTCAAGCTCGAGCGTGAGCTCGGCGGCGCGCCGGACGAGAAGCGCTACCTCGATGGCTTCGAGCTCGGCTCTCGCTTGGCGTTCTTCTTGTGGGATTCGGCGCCCGACGATGCGCTGCTGGGGCTGGCCCAAGCCGGCACGCTCGACGGCTCGCCTGCGGCGTTGCCGGCCCTGCGCCAACAACTGCAGCGCTTGCTGCTCGACCCACGCGCGCACCGCATGACGCGTGAGCTCGTGCGCGATTTTGCCGGCACCGAACGCGCCGCCTTCGTCGGAGTTACGCCAGCGCTGCGCTCCGCGCTGCTCGACTCGATGGTCGCGTCGGTCGATCAGCATTTGTGGCAAGAGCACGGGCAAGTCTCCGGACTCTTCACCAGTCGGCAGTTTAGCTTGGAGCCGAGCGTGGCTGCGCTGTTGGACCTGGCGTCCACGGGCGACGGGCAGCACATTTACGATGTCTCGGCGTTGCCAGAACGAGTTGGCTGGCTAACCCATCCCGGTTTCATTGCGGGCATCGGCGACGCGCAGGTGGGCAAGATTGTCCATCGCGGCATCACGCTGATGGTGAAGTTGATGTGCCGACAGCCAGCCCAATTGCCGGATGGGCTCGAAGGCACCACCGCCGTTTTCAACGCCACCTTCGCCGATTTGAGCGAGCGCCAACGTTCGGAGCAGCGCCGCACGATGGCGTTGCCGTTGGCAGAAGGCGGCGGCAACTCGCCGAGCTGCTGGGCGTGCCATTCGCAATTCGAGCCCCTGGCCTACGGTTTCAATCGCTTCGACGCCGCTGGGCGCAACCTGGGTGAGGTCGACGCGCAAGGTCGCCCCTTGCCGATCGACGGCTGGATGACCGACGACTTGAGTCTCGAAGAAGCCGCGCGCCCCCGCTACACCGACGTCGCGGAGCTGATGCAGCTGATGGCCGACTCTGAAACCGTGCAGGCGTGTATGGCCGAGCACTTCATCGCCTTTTCTACCGGGCGAGCCAGCTCGACGATCGAGAAAGCGTTCGCCTTGCCCGTGCATCGGGCGCAGCAGCGAGCCGGCGGAACATTGCCGGCCATGGTCGAGTCGGTGGTGACGAGCGAGCTATTTCGCGCGCTGGCGTCATCCGGGCCAGCCCCCGCGGAGGCTCCATGAAAAGGGGCATCGATCGCCGCAGCTTCTTGCGCGGCGCCGGTACGATTGCGATCGGGTTGCCATTTCTCGAAGAGATGAGCGTCCCGCACGCGACCGCCGCCGAGGGCCGTCCGAATCGCCTCATCACGCTCGCCTTCGGGCTGGGCATCCCCGCCGCGCAGGCCGAGCTCGGCTTTGCCGGTCCGCTCGAGCCGCTCGCACCGTTTGCCAGTAAGTTGACCTGTCTGTCCGGGCTCGACATGAGCCAGGCGCACGCCTACGGCAGCGGCACGACGCACTTCAAAACGGGCGACGTATTGTTCGTGGGCGAACCGCAGAAAAACGAGTACACGGCGGCCGGGCCTTCGCTTGAGCAGC
>JAYUYU010000459.1:0-2074 GCA_043752365.1 Myxococcales bacterium
ACGGCGGCGTACTCACGGGACCAGACGCGCTCGTCGGGCTCTAGGTCGTGGGTCTGCGCCTCGGTGATGGTCGGGTTGGCCAGCCAGGTTGGCGCAAAGCTCACCGTCTGGTGGGTCGTGTCACCGATGTCGAATTGCTCGGCGTGAAAGTCGTCGACCGACCAGGGGCTCGAACTGAGCACCAGGAACGCTGTGGGCTGCGTCGCCATCGTTGGCGCAAGGCTGCCGATGACTTCTTTCGCCGGGTTGGCGCCCGTGTCGCGGCTCTCCCAGCGCGAGACCTCGTCGGCAAAGCAGGCGATCGAGGTGAAACCGACGGTGCCGCGCGTCGAAGCCGTCGTGACGCGGAACAGCACCGTCCGCGCGCCCGTGACTTCGAGTTCATCCGAGCGCTCTTGGAACGCGACGCCGAGCGCCTTCAGGATTGCGGCGATGGTGCGGAGCCTGGCCGAAGCCTCGTCGCGGTCGACGCTGACGAACGGCACCACGGCCACGTCACCGGCCGGAACGTGCCAGGTTCCCCAAAGCGCCCAGGCAACACTGAGCCGGGCCAGCGTGCTCGACTTGCCAGCGCGCCTGCCCGCCCGGATGACCCATCGGCGGCAGCCTCGGGTGATGAAGCGCTCGAGTTGGGCGCGCCACCACGGGCTTGTGGCCGGGAAGCCGTGGGCCTGCAGGGCGGCGTCCAAGGCGTCGAAGCGGGCCAGGAAGCTGACGGCGGCGCTCACGTCATCACCACTTGGTCTAGGCTCGCCGCGTGGCCAGCTACGTGGTGCGGCGGGCGGTGTTGATTGAGACAGCCGAGGAAGCGCGCGATTACTACCGCGGTCGGCTGGTGGGTGATGCGATCGTGGCTGTCGGCGAGACGCAAATAATTGTCCGTTTCAACCCGGACGAGACGCACCTGTACAGCGAAGAGCTGCGCCCTGGCTCGACACCGTCCGCGGACAAGCTGGTGCGGCGGGGAGGCCACTCCACCGAGGTGCGAGTCTTCAGCAAAGTCCGCGCCCGTTTGCTTGACGAGATCATTCCGACCATTGAGAGCCCAGTCGCGGCTCGCAAAGCCAAGATCCACAACGGCGTGCAGCTCATCGGGCCGCCTCGGCTCGACGCAGGCCAGCGCTTCAGTGTTGTCGTCGCGCTCGAGGCGCGCGCGGGTGTCTTCTTTGTTCGGACCGCGTTCCCGATGTCCGCAACGGACTACCGACGTGCGCTCGCCGGTCGACCTGAACCTTGGCCGCCAAAAGAATAGGGCCCCGTGGGTTCTCCCAAAGGGACCACGGGGCCGGGCGGTGTGCCCCACGTCCGCCGAGAGCCGTAGCTTGCTCGACTGGACCGCGACCTGTTGCCAGGCGGCGGGGTGCCCTACCGACCGAGGCCGGTCACTGCGGTGGGCGATAAGCAGCTTAAGGCCTCCGGCCCGACTGTCAAAGTTTGGGCTCAAACCTTCGAAACCGCCCTTGGTCACGGCTTGCCCCCAGTGGTGATGCCCAGGCGGCGGTCCAGCTCGGCCATGGGGTCGCGGTGGCGGGCCTGGGCTTGGGCCTCACGAGCGCAAAGCTCGTGCGCGCCGAGCAAGTGCTGCCGGACCTCGGAGGCAAGCCGGGCGCCGAGCTGCAGGTCGCCGCTAGAGTAGGCGTACCGGCTGCCGGCGAGCGCCAAGGCGGCCGACGCCACCAACGCGGCCGGCGCTGGGCCGCACATGCCGCCGCCCACACTCCCGGCCAGCAGCTTCACCTGGGCTCGTCGGAAGGCCTCAGCCTGGCCCAGGTACTTCTTGAACACGGGATCCGAGCTGGTGACGGCTAGGGTGTGAGCCAGAGCCGTGCGCGCCTTGCGTGAGCGCCCGCCTGAGCGGGCTTGTGCGATGGTATGTGCGTCCCCGGCAACGAATCCGCCGGCGCGCCCAGGAGGCGCCTGGGTGCCTTGGCACGGGGCCGGCACGCCTTCCGGGAGTTCGTCGACGGGCAACGTCTCGACGACGGCGATGGCGCCGAGCTTGCGGGCGTTGCCGTGAGCGGTGCGGACAGCCATCAGCGGGCCTCGCAAGTGCGCGGAAGGACGTCGAGGCGGA
>JAYUYU010000460.1:0-13404 GCA_043752365.1 Myxococcales bacterium
TTGCGCCTACTCGGAAGGCCTCAGCCGCGGCGAGTGCACCGATGGCGCGCTGGGCGCCTTCTGCGTGACACCACAGCACTGCACGTCGGGCTACTGCTACACGGGCGGCAACAGCGCCGGTACCTGCACCGCGGGGGCACCGGGTAACCAGTGCGATGGCCCGGGAGACTGCAAGTCGGGAGTCTGCACGAGCTCGAAGTGTCAATGAAGCTGCTCTCAGCAGCGCGCCGGCGCTGAGGGATCCCGCCGACCCCTCGAGCGACGGAGCTAGCGCTTGGTGTTGCTGCAGCTGGATAAATGACACTATGCGCACCGCTCCGCCTGCACAGTCAGCCTTCGCTCGCGCTCGGCGACAGCCGCTGGCCTCGGCGTGTCCTCGTCCACCTCGAGCTTGGCGCGCTCGATGAGCCGCAGCCGTTCAGGCAGCGGTAGCCGGCGGATTGGCGCCAGGATTTCGCCCAGCGCATGACGCTCAATCTTGGTTTGGTCGCACGCGGTCGCCCCAGCACTCGATGCGACCGCGTTGGTTGACGCCACAGGTGTATCTGCCGCCGGCCGCTAGTCTGTCGAGCTCGCGCGAGGGTGGGCCCGATTGGCCGTTGGCCTTGGTGCCCCAGCAGAGAACGTGCCCGTCCGTTCTCCGACCACAGGTGTGCGCGTACCCTCCAACGACGCTGCCAAACGCTGCCGTTGTCGGAGGCGAGATGGCTTGGCCGTCGGTGTTTGCTCCCCAACAAGCGAGGGAACCGTCGAGCTTTACGCCGCACGTGTGGGCGCGGCCTGCGCCTAGACCGGTGAACGCCCCGGCAGGCGGGCTCGCTTGACCGGAGGCGTCGTCGCCCCAGCAGACGATCGATCCGTCGGGGACGATTCCGCAACTATGGTTCCCGCCCGCAGCCACGCTCTCGAAAGCGCTCGCGCCTTGCGGCGTCGACACCTCGCCCCAGCACACGACCGTCTGATCCGACTTCAAGCCACACGTGTGCAGAGTGCCAGCCGTAACGCTCGTGAACGTTCCGGAAGGCGCGCTGGCTTGGCCGAAGCGGTTGTCGCCCCAGCAAGTGACGGCTCCGTCCGTCTTCACTCCGCAGGTGTGCCCTCCGCCACTCCGCACGACGCGGTCGTCCGCGCCACCCGCGGCAATGACGGCGAAGCTCTCGTTCGGAGGACTTGACTCGCCATATGTGTTGTCGCCCCAGCAGGCGACCGTCCCGTCCGTCTTGACGCCGCAGGTGTGGTCGGGCCCCGCGGCAACGCCGCTGAAAGTCCCCGTCGGAGGGCTGCTCTGGCCGTACTGATTGTCGCCCCAGCAGGCGACAGTCCCATCCGTCTTCACCCCGCAGCTGTATCCACCACCCGGCGAGAACCCATCCCGACCACCCGCCGCGATACTGGTAAAGCTGCCAACCGGCGGATTCGGGTCCCCGTACTGACCGTACTGCCCGCTACTGTCGTCGCCCCAGCAGGCGACGGTGCCATCGGTCTTCAGCCCGCAGGTGTGGTTGCCGTGTGCGGCAATACTGCTGAACGTCCCTGCCGGCGCATTGGTCTGGCCATAGCGATTGTCCCCCCAACAACCGACAGCGCCGTCAAGCTTGATGCCGCAGGAATGCAGTAGGCCTACGGCCACCTGCGTGTACGCACCGAAGGGTGCGGTAAATTGGCCGTAGCCATAGCTGGTGGTACCCCAGCACGCCACGCTGCCGTCTGTTTTCACGCCGCACGCGTGTACAAAACCGGCAGCGACGCTCGTGAAGGTCCCCGGAGGTGGAGCAGGCACACCGTCAGTGGAACCCCAGCACGCCAGCGTTCCATTGGTCTCCACCGCGCAAGCCATACCAGCGCCGACACTGACGCTGAGGTAGGAACCGCCCTGCGGTGGCGAGGAAATACCGTGATAGCCGCTGTAGTCCCCCCCCCAGCAGGCGAGTGCTCCGTCCGGCCTGAGCCCGCATGCGTGGTCACCACCGGCCGAGATGCTCCTGAACGGCCCTGGCGGCGGGTTGGATTGGCCGCTGCCGTTGTAGCCCCAGCAAGCCAGCTCCCCGTTGGCCTTCAATGCGCAGGTGTTAGCGGAGCCGGTGGCAACCTGAAGCGTGCCCTCGCTGCATGACGGTCCCCAAGCTCCGCCCGGGCAATCACAGACAGATTGGCCGCTGGCCAGCTTGACCAGTAATCCCCCGTGCTGGCAGTCGCCTGGCAAGGCCTCTGAACCGCCCCCTGCGCCCCGTGCGTCACCGCCGCTTTCGCCTTCAGATACGAGGCCGCTTTCGCTTCCTCCGGTGCCGCTCTCGCCGCCGCCAGCGCCGCTTTCGCCGCCGGGGCCCGTGCCGCCTTCCCCTCCACCTTTGCCAGCAGCATCACCCGGGACTTCGCTTCGGCCGGCAGCTCCGGCCTCGTCGTTGCCGCCATCGGTTCCGGCGCTCCCTTCGGGGTCGAGCGTGGAGTCGGGAGCTTCTGGACCACAGCAAGCGAGCGCCACCAGCGCCAGCGCGAACCAACGGCCCCGGGCTCCCGCTTGCCCTGCTCGCCGCTGGTTCCAAAACCAAATTCTGCTGTCGCATGTGCGCATTCCGTTGGACTAACTCTGGCGCACGGGGACGTCTCTACTACTAAAGTGGTACTCGCCTTGCGCGCCGCTGCTAAAGTCGCTCGGCCGTCCCAGAAAACGACGCCCAGGCTATCGGGCGCTATCGCTACGTGCTGCGCACGGCCCCGCCAGCCACGCTCGACCGAGCGCACGGTCAGTGTCGGTGTTTGCTGGAGTCAGTACGCGCCGGGCGGAGCTCGAGCTTACGTTTACGGCGCACACTGCTGAGCATCACGCCTCCAAGCAACACCAGCCCCACCCCGAGCGGTGCGCCAGCGCGCCAGGCCAGCTTGCTGGCCAGGGCTCGGCCGTTGCTCAAAACGGCGCTTTTCGAGGTCTGAATGGCGACGACGTAGCCCGTGTGGCCGACTGGCGCGAACGCCGCGAGCGCGCCGGGCTGCGAAGCGAGCAAAGGGTCCTTGTAGTCGGACACGAGCAGCGGTGCTGTCCAACGCAGCGCAAATTGCTCACCCGGAGGCGCAGCATAGGCAAGGCGCAAGATGGCCTGACGCGGGTCAGGTGCCGCCACCTCGCGGCCGTGCTCGAGCCGCGGATGAATGATGAAGTTCAAACGGGGCGCATGCGGCGCCGTGCGGTCGCCGTCTCGCGGTCCCAGCAGCGCCACCAGGCGTCCGCCGCCGCTCGCGTCGGACAGGCCGATTTGCCCGATAGCCGACGCGGCGCCCAACGAGGCGGCCGCCACACCCAGCCACTCACCGCGGCTGCCCAATACTGGCGCTGCAAACGTAAATTGAATCTGCTCGAGGGACTCGGCTCGATAGGCGGCGCCCAAGAAGGCGCCGGGTAGCCCGCGTTGCGAAAGCTCGCGAGCCCCGCGGAAATACCCGCGGAATTCGTAATTTTTCCCCAAGATGGGTTGCTCCGGAGGTGGCCAGTGCGCAAGCAGGCGCCCGTCCGTGTCGAACAACGACACCCCCTGGAACCCGCGACCGCACAGCTCGGGCGTGCTGGTATTGGACGTCACTTCGCGCCGCTCGAGCAAGGCTGCAATTGGGGGGCGTTGCGCACAGCGTTCGACGCGATCGGCAAACTCGCGTAGCTGAAACAACAGCGCGCCAGCCTGGCTGTTGGCAATGAAGGCGTTTGTCTCGAGCGCAGCTTGCTGCTGCTCGCGGTCTCCCTGCCACAGTGACAGCAGGGCTATCGTCAGCACCACGGCAAAGAGCAACGCGGTAGCGACCAAGCCCCGCAGCAGCGGATGGCGACGGAGTCGGCGAACGCTGCGCCAGGTGGCGCGCTCTGGCCGAGCGTGCAGCGGTAGCCAGCCGGCCAGCACCGCCTCCAGATCTTCGGCGAGCAGGGCTGCGGTCGGGTAGCGTTGGTCCGGCTCCTTCTCTAGGCATTTGAGACAAATTAGCTCTAGGTGGCGGCTGATGCTGGGCTCGAGCTCGCGCGGTGGGCGCACTGGCTCGTGCGTCGCGAGCTCCGAGACCCAGTCCGCAAACCCCAGCTCTTCGTACGGAACTCGCCCCGTCAGCAACTCGTAAAATATCACTCCGAGGGAGTAGATGTCAGCCCGCCGGTTGAGGCCGCGCGTTCCGTGAAGCGCTTGCTCGGGCGCCATGTAGTAGCTGAGGACTCCCGAGCCAGGTTCGTCACAAGCGCCTTGTGCGTCCAAGTGCTGCGCCGAGCCAAAGTCGGTGACGAACGCAGCTCCGTTGGCGTCGAGCAAAATGTTGGCCGGCTTGAGATCGCAATGCAGCACGCGCTGGCCGTGCGCGTAGTCCACGGCTCGAGCCACCGCCGCAAGCCACCTGGAGGCTTGCGCTTGGGAGGGGCGCGCCGCTTCGAGCGCGACGGCCAGATCGCGAGCCTCGAGCAGCGGCATCGTGAAAAATGGACAATCTTCGCCCTCTCCGAAATCGAGCACGCGCACGATGCCGGGATGAACGAGCCGCGCCATGGTCTTGGCGCCTGCCAGAAATTCGCGCCGTTCTTCCGCGGTCGCCTGCGACCCACCACGCATCTGCTTGAGCGCGACCACCTCGTCGCTGCCCACGCGACGGGCGCGGAACACGACACCATAGCCGCCGCGGCCCAGCTTTTCGTACAGCACGTAGCCGCCGAACAGCGTTCCGGGCTCTTCCGCGCCCGAAAGCATGTCCGAGAGCAGCTCTCGCGCCTCGCTCAAGGCTGCGGGTTGGTGCTCAGGATCTCTAGCTGAGGGCATCGAGCAGCGCCCGTAATTCGGCTCGCAGCGAGTGCGGTGCCAGCGGCGAAGGCGCGCCCAGCTGCGCGGCGCGCAGGCGTGCGTCTTTGAGCTCAGCCATAATGGCGGCCGGAAAGTCGCGATTGCGCAAGCGATGACGTGCCACAGCGACATAAGCGGGCGAGTGGCCCAGCTTGCGGCAGAGCTCGGCGTCCGTGGTCTCGGTCGCCTCGAGCAAGAGCGTCTTCCTCAGGTGCTCGAATAGTTCTTCGCTGCCCAAGCGAACGTATTCCGCCTTGAGCTTTGCCCAGGCTTCGTCGACGAGCAGCTTAGCTCGTTGCTTGGCTCGTTGCTGGTCGAGCGCTCTTTCAGCGGTCGTCGTCCGACGCGCTTCGAGCTCCGCGCGGACCTCGTTCACCGCGCGTTCATCCAACAGACGCTTGGCGGCCAGCTCGCGCGCTCGCTCGTTGTAGAGATGATGCAATGCCCCGCCGCGCAGCCAGGCCCCCAAACTACGCTCCGGATCGACCTGCGCGAAATACTTCTTCCCGATCACGCGTTCGAAATAGCCCTGCGTCACGTCCTCAGCCAGGTCGCGCGAGACTCCGCGGCCGCGCAGGAAGTTACGGACCGAATGCCGGTACCTTTCGCAAAGCGAAGCCACCGCCCGCGGGTCTAGCGCCCGAGCTCGCTCGAGCAGTGCCGCCGGCGTGGTCAGCCAACCGCGGCGACGGGTGCGCCGGGCCTGGCGCAGCGCCAGGGTGCGCTCGCCCCACGGCTGCTCCGACAACACGACCGAATTGCTTGGTTCCAAGAACACCTCCGAGACCATGAACGACGCGGATCGGGGCAATCCCAACCACCACTCAATGCAGCCCGCGCCCTCGCTACATTACAGAAAAAGCGCAGCTCCCGGCAGCTTAATCCACACTGGAAATCTCCTGCAATGGTGAATCCTGGTCGCACTGGTCTAGGCGGCCGATGACGTGGGCAGCGCAACCGAGAACGCGGCCCGGTGGTTGACCGGGGCGCCGATGACGGCCAAGTCCACCGCGAGCGGCGCGGCAAAGACGTTGAAGTGTTCGTCGTAGGCCGGAGCGCCCAAGTAGCGTGCCCCCAACTTGTTGGCGAAGAGCGATAGTGTCCTGGGCAGTTTCAAGAGTGAAAGCTCCCCGTGGTTGGCGTGCCGACGCTCTTCGGGCGTGTAGGCGAAGCGCTTCGCCAGCGAAGGCGCGGCGCCGCCCCGAGGCACGGCCGCAAAGGCAGAGCTCAAGAGCGCGCGGCTTTGGATCAGGCGATGGGCGATTCGCGCGTCCTCGGCACAGTCGGTCTCCATGTTGGCGGCAGCGACCCAGTGCGTGACGCCCAGGCGCTGGCTGGCCTTGCGCAGGGCGGCGAACAAGGCCGGGGCAACGCGTGTGCCGCGCATCTGGCGCACCACACAATAGCGCGTGATCTCGGCCAAACGCAGCCCGGGCAGCTCGAACCCTTGCAGCGTGAAGCTGGCTTCGAGGTCAAGCCCGAAGCCGGGCGGCTGCTCATGCGAGCCCGCCCTTGCCAGACAAAGGCGGACCGTCCCGACCGGCTCTGCGCCCGCGTAGACCAAAAGGTGCGTGGTCGTTTCGGCGCAGTCACGCGCGTCACGTTCCCGGCCGTCGACGGCAATTTCGACCGGCAAAAGTTGCTCTTCTTCGCAGTAGACGCGAAAGCGTACGCGCTGAGCATCAGCGATCTCTCGCTCGCTTCTGGCCACGATCAGGCGAAGCATGGCTTACCCGCCTCCGGCCGGGAGCTTAAAGAAGGCGGGGTAGACTCGGCGCAAGACTTGGGCCGACAACAAGATATCGGCTTGGTCAGCCGGGTCGGTGACGGTCTTCAGCAACTCTTCGAGCTCGGCAATGTGGTGAACGTCGGCTGCGCCGTGTGTATCGAGAAAGCTCAGCGCTTGCTCGATGCCGGGCAGCGCGTCGAGCCGGCGCAGCTCGCGTGCCGCGACCTTGGCGCGTCGCATCGAGATATACTCGAGCGTGTAGGCCGCTCCTAGGTACGCTGGCGAGTTGTCCTCTGCCCGAGCCAGGTTGTACGCTACGTAGGCACGCACGGCCGTGGGCGCACAGCTGCCTTTGAGCAGCTCGGTGTTTTGCCCCAAGCGCCGTAAGTCACGCAGCAAGAGGCGATCGTGTGGCCCTTCTTCGGCGGCTTTTGCGTCGATGGCGTCGACCAACGCAGGAAAGCGCCAGCTACGCCGCAGCCCCTGCCCAGTTTGGGCCAGCAAGTAACCGGACCAACGCACGTAGTGGTACGTGCCAGTCAGGAAGGCAATGTACTCCTCGTGCGATACCATACCGCTGATGACACTTCCCACCACGTAGCTGCGATCGAGCAATTCGACGAACGTTTCCGCTTTGCCTGTCAGTTCACGAACGTATTCGTTTGTCATGTGCCGTCCTTCTGCCGAGCCGCATAGACACGCGCTCGATGCTGGGTGAGGGTTACGTCTCTGCGCAGCAGTGCAGAAACGGCTCCGACGGCTTACGACTTTTCTGTAGCGACCGACTTGGCGATGCGCGTTTCGGTGCTGGCAACGATTAGCGCCGTGCGGCCCTTGAGCCCCAGCTTGGTGTAGACGTGGGTGAGGTGCTTCTTGACCGTGCCTTCGGTACAGCCAAGCATCTCGCCAATCAGCCTGTTGTCCCAGGTCCGCAACACGCAGCGAACGATTTCTTGCTCGCGCGAGGTCAACTGCGTGCTCCAGGCGCCCGGAAGAGCGTCCACGCTGGGGCGCTCTTCGAAGCGCAGTAGCCAGCGGGCGTCGCCGAAGTGGCCCGTCAACTGCGAGAAGGAGACCTCGAGGGTCCGCCCGACGCCGTACTTCTGCCAGGGTGCGGGCGGCTCGGTGTTCGGGGTCCGCTGCAAGACGTCGCTGAGCGCTCGAGGCAGGCGAGGGCTGCGGCGCTCGTGCGGCTCGAACCACTTCTCGAGCAGTGCGGTGGCGCCTTCGCTGCGAGCGATCTCGGCGCCTTGCCTGGACGCGAGCACGACCGCGCCAGCCGGGCTTTCCAGAAGTCGCTCCAAGGCGAGCTTCCAGTCTGCTGCGGCTCCAAACGCCTGACAGTTGCGGACCGCGTTTGCGAGCGCCGGCGTGACGCGCTGTAGCCGAGCCCGTTCGATCTCGGAGAAGGGTCTCGCTCGGTCGCGGTACAGCGACAGTCCACTCTGCCAGCGGTCGTCCAAGTGCAGCATGACGGCCATCACCTGTTCGAGCGGCGCTCCTAGCTCGCGCGCCCGTCGGTAGAGCAGGTTCTGCTCGAGCTCGGAGCGCGATACCATGTCTTGATCGCGCAGCACCAGGCGCGGCTTGCGCGCGACTGCGCTGCGCACGAAGTCGTGAGCGGCCACCTCCGCGTAGGATGCGAAGAAGGCGGACGGCAGCTCGGCGACGGTCCATTCGAAGCCTTCGGCCTCCGGTGAGCTCGACACGCCCAGGGCGCCGTAGTCTGCCGGTACCAGCCGCGTCAGCAGCGGGTAGGCTGCTTTCAGAATCGTGCGCACGTCGAGCGACGAGCCGAGGGCTTCGAACAGCTGGGCCGTCAGCTTGTCTTCCTCCGCCCGCGCTGCTGAAAGCCGCGTCATCTCGACTACCTGGGTCGAGTGTACCGCGCTGACGGTTGTGGTTAGAAGGAGAAAGCTCGATTACAACCGGCTGCTCGGTCGCCTGGACGCCGGCAGCGAAGCCAATCAGCGAGGGCGCGCCGAAGGCGCAGTGAGTTCGGCCGAGCCTCCCCCCACACGGCGACGCATGAAGTTGCTAACTCGTGAACGTCGTTGCCCCAGCAAACCATTTGGCGCTCTAGCAGAGTCAGTCGCCTTGGGTTCAGCCGGAGACCCCAGGCTGCGGTTGTGGGATTCCACCGCTGCGCCCACGCTGCTGTCCGACCAGAACCCAAGCGGCAAGGCAACCGCGATGGTCGCGCCACCAGCGGCAGCAATGCGCCAATCCACGTCATCTCCGCCAGCCCGGGCGCCAAGCTGCCAGCCTACAAGGGCCCCGCCGACGCCGGCGAGCACGAGGCTGATCGTGGCGAGCGCTTTGGCTTTGTCCACATCTGGCTTGGCCTCCGGCTCGTGAGCAAGCTCTGTCAGCATGCTGTCCCGATCGAGGAGCTTGCCGTCCTGACGATAGCCCTTTTGGGTGTCGATGCGAGCGCGGGGGTCCATGGGAGCGAGTTTGCCAGCCGCGCAGCCGGCGGTCGTGGTTCCTAGGAGCAAGTAGATAGTTAGCAATTTGAGCTGTTGTTTCATCGCGGCGGTCCTTCAAGTCGGATTTGTAGCCGAGGGCCGGGTGGCAAGGCCATGCCCCCAAAAGTGGTAGATGACTGAGGCGGCGCGCGCGCTTGGAGGATGCCCGCGCACGCCAGCTACCACCTTGGTGGTATTCGACGATTCTGCGCCGGTAGGTAGAAGGGGCGATGAACAGAACGTTGGCTCTGCTCGCCCTCACTTGCCTGCCTGCTGCAGGTTGCGTCTCGAGCGAGCGCCTCGTGCGCCTCGAGACGAGCCCCCAAGAGCGCGCAATCGCGGGTGGCAGCGGGCGCGAGGTCATCGTTTTTCCAGCGCTCGACGCGCGCGACCCTGGCCTCCGCGGCCACTGTGGGGTGCGGAGGACCGATTCGGGAGCGGCGATGGGCCGAGTGGAGTGCTCGCCCGCACCCGTGCAGTGGCTGGGCGAGGCGCTGCTGCTCCGGCTAGCGGCCGACGGGTTTCACGTCGTCACGCTCGACAGGGCGCGCAGCAGCGCGGCCTTGAGCGTCAATCTTACGCTGAAAACATTCTTCGTGGACGAGCTGCCCGACGCTTCGGTGCCAGGGGTCGTGGCCGACGTGGAGGTTCACCTGGCCGTGACGACGGCTTCTGGGCTGAGCGCAGAGCGCAACTTTTTCGTTCGCCGCAAGCAAGCGACGCGAGAAAACGGTGTTCGGCTGGAAGCGATGCGCACGGCTGGACAGGAGCTCACCGCGCGGTTGTCCGACGCGCTCCTCCAGCTGGCCCAGCAATTCCCAGAGGTAGGGGTCGAAGCTCCCTCGGCTCGAGGAGCGTTTCCATGATGACCGAGTACTCAAGCCGACCGGTTCTTGCTCGGGCGCTGGCGCTAGCGCTGTGTCTCTCGGGCGTCGGCTGTGGGTCGACGCAACGCATCGCGCTTCGCACCAGCGAGGCGCGCGCGCGCGATGCCACGGCCTGGCACATCGTCAGCTCACCGCCGCCGCCTCCACCGGTCGAGAGTCCCAGGCCGGAGCCCGAACAGACTGCCGACGCGACGTCGCCCGAAGCCGTCGCCCATGACGGAACCAACGCGGAGACATCAGCAGCCCCGAACGGAGCCGCGGCCCCGAACGACGCCATCACCCCGAACGAAGCGGCAGACGCGTCACCAAGCATCGGCCCAGGCCCCGCGGAACCTCAGGCCCAACTCGCGGCCGCAGCGCACGCGCCGACCGCCGCAGCCACGTCATGGGATGAACCAACGGACGACGACGACACGACGAACCGGGTCACGCGCAGCAAGCGCTTTCACGACGGTGCATACTCTCGCTACGGATTCGGCGGCGGCTACCAGAGCGCGACCAGCGGGGGGGGCTCCACCATAAGCGGGGGCGGAGTCAGCGTTGACGCCTGGTTCGGCGGGACACCAGCTCCAGGTTGGGCCATAGGCGCCATGTGGAGCGCTCTGCTGGTGGCAGATCCTGACGCCAGCATCTCGGCCGCCGACAACAACGGAGTCGCCGTCTCTGGTCAGGCGCAAGGGCTGACCATCTTTTCGAGCCTAGGGCCGTTCGTGGATTTCTATCCCGACCCCCGCACGGGTCTTCATTTCATGGCCGGCCTCACCTACTCGTCTTTCTCGTTCACGAATGCCGCCGGCGAATCGTCGGAGTCCGCGACCGGCGTAGGTCTATTCGGCGGCGCAGGCTACGAAGCGTGGCTTAGTAGCGAGTGGAGCCTGGGGCTACTCGCGCGGCTGCAGTGGGCGTCGCTCAGCGATCCGAGTGGAACGACGACCGCGTTCGCGCCCGTGCTACTGCTGGGCCTCACCTGTCATTGAAGTCGCCGGCAGCCGAGCCGTGACCCCGCACGGGCCACGCAAGTCGACCTGCTGGCCGCGGTAGGCGAAGCTCGCGTCGACGCGGGGCTACGTGATTTACGATCTGAAGAGGCGCGGCAGAAGCGACGGCGGCAGGACAACGAAAGGCGATCCGTTGGCTTCGGGCGCTGGCACGATGAAAGTACCCTTTTCGAGCTTCTTCGTGACCGTCCGGTCTCCATCGGAGTCGATTGAGTAGAGCAGCAGGCAGTCATGGCTCTTGTTCACGAACAGAAACGCGGTCGATGCGTCTGGTTCCATTCCCAGCTCTTCGCGACAAAGCGAGCGGAGCTTCGTCGTTCCCCAACGCATGTTGATCGGCTGCAGGTACACGACGACGCGCTTCAGGTTTCGGGGAAGAAATTGGTTGATCATCGCGAAGGAGGAGGGGGTCGGGAAGTCCGTAGCCTAGCGCAGACTGCCTGGGGAGTGCAGTCTGGATCCCCACCCAGTCAGCATGGTCCAGGCGGTCTGGCGATCCGGGGAGGGCTGACGGGTACGCCTCAACCCTCGTGCTTCACTTCACAGCCGATGGCGGCGAGCAGCTCCACGCGAGACGTTCGAGCTCCGGTTGCTCGTCGATCGGGACGCACTGATAGCTGCCGTGCTGAATGAAGACGTAGGTCCGGTCACCACGCAGCCTGTTGTGTCGATACACTGCGATCGGAGCCTCGATGCAGCTCCCGGCGAGCGTGCCCTCGTAATGGGCGACGCGATCGACCGTGCCACGGCGAGCGTCCTGCCAGAAGGCGAACACTTCGCGCGCGGCCTCCCGTCGCGTCGCACCGAAATAGGCATGTCGCCGAAGACCAGGTCTGCACACCTGTGGCAATACCCATCCGTACTGGAACAAGCTGTCACGCTCAGGTGGCAACTCGGGCGTGTAGGCCAACGGTCCTTCCGCGGCGAGCCACGGAACCAGCCGACCGCCCGACGCCTTGGTAGAGGTGGAGTATGCCTTCCTCCTCACGGAGCCTCGAGATGTCCCAGAAGCAGCTCTCGTCATCGGGCTCCGCCAATCCAATACAGCGGCCGCCGCCGGACGTGCACGACGGCTACACGGCTAAGGCCCGGAAATGCCTGGTAGGCAAGGGCATAGGGGAACCGCGGCAGCGAGAAACGCCGGATCGGCGGAATGCGAGGCGGCGCGCCCGACCACAGCGGCCAAGTCTCTGCCGACTCCACGAGCAGCAGCAGTGCTTCGCGCGCCACACTCATGATCTCGTCGCCCAGCCCCTCGCTTCGTGAAGCACTTCGTAAGGCGTCGCGAGAATTCCGGACCGCCCGCCCGGGGTGAGGATCTGCGACGGACGAATGCCGAAGTGATCCCTGGCTGCCGCCGAAAGGTGCGCCGATGAAGAGAATCCTGCATCCAGCGCTGCCCGGGTGAGCGAGGCACCGCCCGCGTAATCTCGCGCGACGCGAAACATGCGCAGCCATCGCCGGTAGCGGCGAAGTGAGGTCCCCAACTGTTCGTGCGTAACGCTCATCAGCCGCGAAGGCGAGAGCCGTACTTCGGCCGCGATCTCTTCGACTGGCACATTGTCGTCGAGCGTTTCCCGCAGCAGCGCGATGGCTCGCCGGAGGCGATCGTCGAGTTCCCGCGTGTTCAGCTTGGAGCGCGCGAGCAGAAGATCCACCGGCTCGTGCCCCGAGATGGTGCCGTCGAGGAGCCCCTGACCCAGCTCGACCCAGCGCTCGGGGTCAGGAAGATCTCCGACCGGGGCCAGGCCTTCACTCGAGATGGCGTGAGGCGGAAGCAGGAAGACGGCGATGCGGCCGCGCACGCCCAACACCGCGTGAGAAAAGCCGGGTGCGATCAACGCGGCGCGGCTCAGGTGCGAGCGCCGACCGGCGAAGAGAATCGGTGCATCGAGCCCGACGACCACCGCAGTCGAGGCGTGTCGGTGAACGCTGATGCCAGACAGTGAGCCACACAAAGCGACGCGGTCGGCGCCCACGAGCATGCGAACGCCCTCAGTCGGTTCTTGAAAGTCAGGGTGAGGCGCCGGGCGGCATAGTGTGCGAATGCTAATTCAGCCGACCGGATTCCGCTCGTGAGCGCCGCCACTTTGTGTATGACGAGCGCCGGGCTCTTTTTTCTCTCGGGCCTGATCTTCGGCGCGTGGAAATACGCGGCCATCGTTCGCAGCGAACAGGCGCAGGCGCCGGTCTACGTCGACATCGCTCATCGGGCCGCGCTGCTCTACTCGTTTGCTTGTGCCCTGCTCTCCCAGCTCTGCGCCACCAACGCATGGGCCAATCGGGTCAACCTGACTGCTGCCGTCGTGCTCATCAGCTACTTCGCGTTGTCCGTGTTCGGGTACGCGGTCCACGGAGCGCTTCGCGACACCGACAATCAATTGAAGCGGCCTCACCGGCTGGGCAACAAGACCATTCCCAACGGGCGTCCAACCGGGTTGAAGCTCGGCCAGGTAGCGCTCCGCGCCGGCAGAGGACTCGAACTTGCCAACGAGAATGCACTCGCCGCTGTTGTTGCCG
>JAYUYU010000461.1:0-2072 GCA_043752365.1 Myxococcales bacterium
CTGCCGTTGTCTTCAGCCTCGCCAATGCCGTGCTGCTCGCCGTGCGCATTCGCAAGGAAGAGCACGCGCTGAGCGAAAATGGCGGCTACGACGAGGCGCTCGGTCCGCTGCCGCGGCTGTGGCCGAGTCTTCGGGCACGAGGCGCGGCGTGAGCTTCGACGTGGTCGTGATTGGCGGGGGCCCGGCGGGGCTGGCCTCTGCGGTTGGCCTGGCTCGAGCTGGCGCTTCGGTTTTGGTTTGTGAAAGCGAGGCAGAGCCCGGGCTAAAGCCCTGCGGTGAGGGCCTGCTGCCGCGCGCGCTCGAGGAACTCTACTCGCTCGGTTTGACCCCCGATGAGCTCGCGGCCGAAGGGAAATTGCTGCACGGCGTCCGCTACGTCTCCGCGGCGGGTGTGCGCGCCTCAGCGCACTTTCGCGAGGGCCCCGGTTTAGGGCTTCGGCGCACCGCCCTTCAGCGCCTTCTTCGCGGCTTGGCCGAGCGCACGCCCGGCGTCGCCGTCCGTCACGGCAAGGCGCGCTTGCAGCTCGAAGCGTCAGGTATCTGCCGCGTGCTGTTCGATGGACGACTCTTGACCCCACGCTTGGTGGTTGGGGCGGACGGCCTGGCCTCACGAGTCAGAAAAGCCGCAGGCCTGCAGACGCGGCGACCGTCGCCCTTTCGCTATGGCGTGCGGCAACACTTCAAGGCTCAGCCTTGGACGGACCACGTCGAGGTGTACTGGGGTCCCGGCGGCGAAGCGTACGTGACGCCGACCGGTGACGACGAGGTGAACGTCGCGTTTCTCTGGCAAGCGGCTAAGGGCAATCTGCCGGGCGGCTCGCGTTTGGTTGGGCACTTGCTGCGCGGCTTTCCCGAGCTAGCGCGCCGGCTCGCAAACGCCAAAGCCTCCGACGACGCCCGGGCGCGCGGGCCGCTGCACGTCCAAGTGCCAACTCCAGCGCGTAGTGGCTTGCTGCTGGTGGGCGATGCGGCCGGCTACGTCGATGCCATCACGGGTGAAGGCGTCGGTCTGGCGATCAGCAGAGCACCGCTGATGGCGAGCCTGCTGCGACCCTACTTCCAACAGCCTGGCGGACAGCTCAGCCTGGCCGAGCTCGAGCCGCTCTTGGCCGTAGCGCGTAAGGCCGAGCGCTCACACGTCGAGCTGACGCGGCTCTTGCTGTTGCTGCGGAGGTCGCCCTGGGTGCTGGAGCGAGCGATCGCTGCGCTGGCCGACGACACCGAGCTATTTCGACACTTCTTGTCGGCCAACCAGGGTGCCGCGTCGCCTTGGGCGATACCGCTAGGGTCGTGTTTCGGTTTGCTGCGCCACCTCACCCAGCTTTCAGCGCCCGTGCCGCGGCTGTCGTAGCGCCATGTTGTCGTAATGCCACGCTGCCCCGCCTCCGGGGCGTGCCGCCAAGCGCATTAGCGCGTCAGCACGGCTCCTACCAGCTCGGCGAGCGTGGTCGTCGCGAGCAGCGCCACGCTGCACAGGGCCAGGCTTTCCCAATGCTTTGGATCGCGAAAGGCCCCGCGTGAAAGCCGAATGGCTTGCCAAAGGCCGAGCGGCGCTGGCAATGCGGCGAAAAGCGCGATGCGCGGCGGCAAACCCAGCAGATAGAGAATTGGCAAGGCAGCGAACGTCACGACGAGGATGGCCGCTGAACAGCGCGCTGCCCACTCAGCGCCGCGCCGCACGACGAGTGTCCGCTTGCCTTGCGCCGCGTCGCCAACTGCGTCTGGCAACTCGATCGTCAGCAGCATGCTGAATTGTAAACAGCACAGAGGAAAGCAGGCCAAAAATGGCAGAGGCCGCAGGGTGCCGCTCTGCACGTAGAAACCGAGGAGCGGCGTCAGCAGCGTCACCACGAAGGCCGTCGTCATTTCCCCCAGCCCCCGGCTCAAGAGCCGCAACGGCGGAGAGCTGTAACACCACGAGAGCACGATGATGAGCAGAGCCAACGGCAAGACGAGCGGCGGGCTGTTCGGCGAAAGTGCCAGGGTACCAGCAGCGGTCAGCGCAGCTGTCCCGAGCACGACCGAGGCCGCAAGCGCAGCCCACGCAGGGAGCGCGCCGCTCACCAACACGC
>JAYUYU010000462.1:0-5563 GCA_043752365.1 Myxococcales bacterium
GCATAGCGACGAGCGGGACACTTTCGATGAGCGTCAGGCCATGCCCCTGAATTCCTGCAATTTTTCGCGGGTTATTCGTCAGCAGGCGGATCTTGCACAGGCCCAGCGACCGCAGAACCTGCGCGCCCAAGCCGTATTCACGCAGCGCCCCGCCGTGCGGCCGTGTAGCGACCGGCGGCGTCGACGCGAGCGGCGAGCTCTTGCTCACGTCGCGCCGCGCCACCGCGAGCAGCTCACTCTTCAAGTCGGCGGCAGGCGGAATGTAAACAATCACGCCTTCGCCCGCCGCTTCGATGGCATCGATAGCTTCACCCAGGTTGCGCGCGCCGTCTTTCAGCGTGCTGCTGAAGACGTCGGCCAGGCTGGAGCCGGTGTGCATGCGGCAGAGCGCGGGTCGGTCGGCCACCGGGTTGCCCTTCACCAGCGCCAAGAATTGCTTGCCCTCGTGCACGGCTTCGAACACGCAAGCGCGCCAGGTCGTGCGCGTGCGATCGAGCTCGACCTGTGTCTCGCCAACCAGCGACACCAACGCCTCGGTTTGCAAACGGTAGGCGATCAAATCGGCGATCGTGAGAATGACGAGGCCATGCTTCTCCGCGAAGCGCTCCAAATCGGGCAGGCGCGCCATGGTGCCGTCGTCGTTGGCGATTTCGCAGACGATGCCGGCCGCTGACGAGCCAGCCAGCCGCGCCAAGTCGACCGAGCCTTCGGTCTGCCCGGCGCGCACCAGCACGCCGCCGTGGCGCGCCACCAGTGGGAACACGTGACCGGGGACCAAGACGTCGCTTGGCTTTGCTTCGGGGTTGATGGCAACGCGAATGGTGTGCGCGCGATCGGCCGCGCTGATGCCGGTCGTGACGCCTTGACTGGCCTCGATGCTGACGGTGAACGCCGTACCGAGGCGCGGGCCGCTGCGGCCGGGAGCGGCCATCATCGGCAAATCGAGGCGGGCAATTTGCCCTTCGGTTAGCGTAAGGCAGATCAACCCGCGGCCGAAGTTGGCCATGAACGCGATGGCTTCAGGCGTGACCTTGTCGGCCGCCAGCACCAGGTCACCCTCGTTTTCGCGATCTTCGTCGTCGACCAAGATCACCATCTTGCCGGCGCGAATTTGCTCGATGCCGCGGGTGACCCGCGAAATGAGCTCGGAGTCGAAGTCGTGGTGGCGGGCGTTATCGGTCGACATGAGGCTGCTCGGCGGCGGCTATTTGTACCCTGCGCGCTCGAGCGCAAGGGCAAAACGCCCGTCATCGGCGGCGGGGGGCGTTTGTCCCGTCGCTTCGAAGTAGTTGACCAGGTAGCGCGCGACCAAATCGGCTTCCAGGTTCAGCTCGGCCCCGGCCCGCCAGTGCTTGAGGCTCGTTACTTGGCGTGTGTGCGGAATGAGCATCACGGACAGCTCCAGCCCCGCGACGGCGTTGACCGTGAGCGAAACGCCGTCGAGCGCGACGGAGCCCTTGGGCGCCACGAAGCGCCGCAGCTCTGGCGGCAGGGTTACGCGCACCAGCCACGAGTCACCTTGCGCCTCAACGCTGGCAATGTGCCCCACACCGTCGACGTGCCCGCTGACCCAATGACCGCCCAGGCGGTCACCGACGCGCAACGAGCGCTCGAGGTTCAGGTCGGCGCCGAGCGGCAGGCGCCCGAGCGTCGTCCTTTCCGCGGTCTCGATCGAGACGTCGGCGTCGAAGCTAGCGCCGCCCTGCGCAACCACGGTCAGGCAGGCGCCCGCAACTGCAATGGACTCGCCCAGCTCGAGGGCGCCGAAGCCGGTGAGGCCGGTATCGATGACCAAGCGGTAGCCGGGACCGCGCTTATCGCGCGACAGAAGCTTGCCGGTACCGGCGACTAGCCCAGTGAACACGGAAGTCACATAGCACTTTGGCCGCGTGGTAGGCTGCAGCCGTGAGTCACGGTCTTCGCTTTGTCGTGCCAGCAGCGTTGCTCTTGCTGGGCCCGGCCTGGATGGCGAGCTGCGGCCCCAGCGTGCAGTCCATCTACGAAGGCGACGTTCGCTTCGAGCATTGCTACCGCCTCGATCTAGAGCTCGAAGTGGCAAGCTCGCACCGCCAAGCCTGCTGGACGACCTGGCTCGATCGCTACACCTACGGGCAATCGCGCGATCGGCTGGAGTACGCGCGACGCCGCGTGCGCGCCTTCAGCACTGGCGACACCGACCGCCCGGCGCTGCGCGTCGGCGACAAGCAAGAGCAGGACTCGCGGCAGTTCTATTTGGTCGTACCGTCGCCCACCAGCGTCCACGCGCCGCCGCCGCCCATTGCGACGCGCCCCAACGTCACGCCGGAGCCGCCAATCTCGAACTCGGCAGAGCCCAATAAGTCGAGCGACAAACCCCCGCCCGCTGAAGACTGCGCGAGCGCTTGCAAGAGCTCCTTCAGCAGCTGCAATGATGCCTGCGACCCGGCCGCCAAAAGCACCGCCTGCCAGAGCTGCGACCCGGACTACAAAAAGTGCATGGCGCGTTGCTTCGAATAGATCTCGCTGCGCTCGATCTATTCTGTCCTTTCTCCGGGAGCTTCGCTCCCGCCCCGCTGAAGTGAATTCAGCGGGGCCCCACCCTCAGTTTTGGGGCCCTGCCCAAAACCAACGTTGACGCCAGGGCCGCGAGGCTGTTTCGCGGATGCGTTGCTCCAGCTTCGCTGAAGTGAATTCAGCGGGGCCCCACCCTCAGTTTTGGGGCCCTGCCCAAAACCAATTTTGTTTCACGGCTTCTGGGAGGGTGCGGTTCGGGCATTCAGCGGTCAATCACGGCATAGTTCAGCTGGGGCGGACTGGGTGCAGCGTGGGCGGACGAAAATGGCGATTAAGTTGCGCATGGCTGCTCGAAAGGCTAACCGATGACGCTCGAGACGATGACGCGACAGCCCGCAATTTCAGCGCTCGTGCCCACCGCATCGGCCCTGGCTACGCCCCTGCCCCGGGTGCTGCGCCCGACGCGCGCCGTACCGGCTGACGCGGTACGACCCACCCGCGCCGAGGTCAACCTCGCCAACCTGCGCCACAACCTGCGCGTCATGCAGCGCACGGCCGGCGGCGCCGAGGTTTGGGCGGTCCTCAAGGCCGACGGCTACGGTCACGGCGCCAAAGGCGTCGCCCGCACCCTCGAACGCGCCGGCGCGACCGGCATTTGCGTGGCCTTGCTGGAAGAAGGCATCGAGCTGCGCGAAGCCGGCATTCGGGTGCCAATTCTGATCACGGGCGGCTACTTCGGACGCGCCTTCGGCGAGGTGCTGCGGCACTCGCTCACGCCTGTTTTGCACGACCCCGCACAGGTCGAAGAGCTGGCGGACGAAGTGCGCTACAGCGGCGCCGAGCCGGCCAACGTCCACGTGAAAATCGACACCGGCATGTCGCGCCTCGGCGTCTTGCCGCGCGACGTACCAAAGATGGCAGCCATGCTGGCCAAGCATCGCGAGGTGCAGGTCAGCGGCCTCATGACGCACTTCGCCTGCGCCGACGGTGGCGATCCGGAGTCGATCAACGCGCAAATGGACTTGTTCGACCAAGCGTCGAGCGCGCTGCGCAGCCTGGGCATCGACCCGCCGCTGCGCCACGCCGCCAACAGCGCCGCCATCCTGCAAAGCCCACGCGCCCATTTGAACATGGTGCGCCCCGGCATCGCCCTGTTCGGCGTCGAGCCCCGCGCTGGCGTCTGCAAAGAGCTGCGTCCGGTCATGCAGGTGCGTACCGAGCTGGTCGCAGTGCGTGAAATTCCCGCGGGCACGACAGTTGGCTACGGCGCCAGCTGGACTGCCAATCGCACCAGCCGCATCGCCACCATCCCAATGGGCTACGCCGACGGCTTGTCGCGCTCGCTTTCGAACCGCGGGGAGCTGCTCGTGCGTGGCAAGCGCGCGCCAGTCGCCGGCGTCGTCAGTATGGACATGGCCATGCTGGACGTGACCGAGATTGACGACGTCAAGGTCGGCGACGAGTGCGTGGTGCTCGGCACCCAAAAAGGGCAGCTTGGCCAAGACACCATTTCGGCCGAAGAAATCGCCAGCCGCCGGGGCACCATCCCGTGGGAGGTCTTGACCGACATCTCGCGCCGCGTGCCGCGTTTCTACCGCGAGCCTTGAGCCGCGTCAGCGAGCGCGGGGGCTGCCGCGCCGCGGCCTGATTGCAGAAGCTTCCGTGGCTCAGCGTGTGCCACCCCGGAGCGAAGTCGCTCCAAACGGCCGACGAATCGTGGGTACACGCCTGGCATAACGCTTGCTCAAGTCCGTGGCATGAATCGGGCTAAGGGGCTGCGGCTCTCGTTGCTGGCATCACTTGGGTTAGTTCCGTTGGCCTGCGGAGGGGCCTTCAAGGACTCGCACGACGAGATCGACACCGGACGCGGCGGGGCTGGAACGTCAGGTTCCAAAGGTCCAGGCAAACAGCTGCCGCCCATCGCCGGAGCGGCTGGCAGAGGCGTCTATACCGGGGGCACGACTGGCATGGGCGGCGCGACGAACATCGGCGGGACGTTCGCGCCTGGCGGGGGCGCACCCGGCGTTCCGGGAGGAGGTTGCAGGTCGCCAAAATACGACGCGCACACCGGTCTCGAGGCGTGCGAGCAGGGTTACCAGCACCGCCCCAAGGCGCTGGCGTGCGGAGCGCCGCCATCGCGCGTACCCGGTGGCTTCGGCGGCGACGACAACTCGGCAGGCGGCGTTCCGCCCGCCCTCCCACGCGCGGACGGCACCGACTCTTGCAACGACGGGGGCGCGGCGGGCGAAGAAAACAACTGCCAGAGATTCGAGCTGGGCTTCTGTGACATGCAGCAGGGTTTCGGTGGCGGATCTTCCGTCTGCTACTCCGGCTGCGTAACGGACGCGGATTGCGGCACTGGGTTCATTTGCTTGTGCGACAACGCCACCTCACCGACGGGCGGGCAATGCCACCCAAGCCGATGCAAGACAGACGCAGAGTGCTTGCCCGGCTACTTGTGCGCCAGCGACGGCTACTCGTACCACTTTTTGGCTTGCCAGAATCCGCGAGACATTTGCATCACGGACGCCGACTGCGCGGAGGGCTATTGCGCGTACGACGCCTTCAAGGACCAGCGCGTTTGTGAGACCGCCGTACCTGGGCGCCCTTTCCTGGTTGCCCAACAGGCACGCGTCGCACCCACGGTCGCGCGCCGCGACTGGTGCACGCAGGGCGCGCTGCCCGCGACGCTGCACCTCACGCCAGGCGAGCGCGCCGCGCTAGCTTCGCACTGGACGCGTGCGGGACAAATGGAGCACGCCTCGATTGCCGCCTTCGCGCGCTTCAGCTTGCAGCTGTTGTCGCTGGGCGCGCCGTCCGAGCTGGTGGAGGCCTGCAACCGAGCCTTGGCTGACGAAACCGCGCACGCTCAGCTATGCTTCGGCTTGGCCACCGCCTACGCGGGTCGCGCCATCGGCCCAGGTCCGCTCGACATCAGCGGCAGCCTGCAAGCGACGTCACTCACCGAGATCGTCGATTTGGTGCTAGTCGAAGGCTGCTTCGGCGAAACTGGCGCCGCTCTGGAGGCGCTCGAAGCCGCCGATTCTGCGACCGATCCGGTGGTTGTCGC
>JAYUYU010000463.1:0-5562 GCA_043752365.1 Myxococcales bacterium
GTTACAACACCGGGCTGCGCTCCAAGACGCCCGCCAACGCCAACGCGCCCACTATTGCCAACACCTTCAGCACGAAGGATTTGGGGCGAGCGCTCGACCAAGCCCGCCAAGCCCACGGCATGGGCGACGTCGAGCTGGCCGTGAACAACGCCGAAACCGCGCTGTTGGTCGCCGACGCGCTGAACACACCCGAAGCCCGAGCTCGACTCGATTCGTCTCGCACGCTCATCAGCGCCATTTTCGAGGCACGATTGGGCCCACTTTCGCAACGCATGGTCGTGTTGTCGCCCACGTCGAACAAAAAGCTGCGCGTCTCGCCCGAGCAAGCCTTCTTGCTGTCGCGCGTCGATGGCGGAGTCACCCTAGACGAGGCCATCGATCTGTCACCGTTGACGCGTCAGAAGACGCTGCGGTTGCTGGTGTCGATGATTCGCCAAGGCTTGATCGCCGCAGAGTAGAGAAAAGAACGAGACCCAAACCAATTGACGATTGCTAGTGCGTGCGCTAGCTAGTCAATTCTCTGATGTTGAATCTAAGCGTCCATGCCTGTGCCCTTTGGGGCATTAAGCCGGTCCGTCCGGTTGGGCAGGGCGCTTTGTCTTTGAGCTGAACCTCGAACAAGCGCCCTCCCCGCCGAAAGGCTGAGGGGCGCAAGGTTGAGCTCCTCGGATCCCAGGCGGTGGCGGCACGAAAGCCGGCCATGCCCTCTGTTGCCTCGTCCGAAGAGCCTAGCGAACCTCCTTTATTCACGCGCGATTTCGCGCTGATGCTGCTGACGCAGCTAGCCTTCGGTTTCGCGTTTTCCAGCTTCTTTTTGCTACCAAAGTACGTGGTCACGGAGCTGCACGGCTCGCCGAGCCAGGTGGGTTACGTCGGCGCGCTGTCGGTTTTGACGGCCGTGCTGGCTTCACCCTTGTGCGGTCGTTTGTTGGACCGCGGCGGGCGGCGGCCGCTGCTGTTCGCAGGCTGTCTGTTGAGCGCGCTGGCCGCTTTTGCATTCATGGGGGTCACGCAGGTCGGCGCGTACCTGTACGCGGTGCGGGGCGTGCAGGGCGTGGCCTACACGCTGTACTTCGTCGCGGCCACCACGTTGATCGCCGATCTAGCGCCACCTTCGCGCTTGGCTCAAGCCCTCGGCTGGATTGGCTGTGCGGGGCTTGCAATGAATGCAGTCGCGACCATGGTTGCCGAGAGCGTCGCCGAACGCATTGGCTGGCACGCCGTGTTCATGGGTGCTGGCGTTTCAGGCATGCTGGGCGCGTCAGTCACGCTGTTCCTGCGCGAGGCACCGCCCAGGTCGAAGCTAGTCTTGCCCTCTGCACCGGCGCCGGCGCCGGTCGGCGCTGCCAGCACACGCTTAGCCGTAATGTGGGCGACCGCTGCCGGCGGCGCGGCCTTCGGCGCGATGTTCACGTTTACCCAGCCGCTGGCGCTTTCGCTCGGGGACAGCAATATCAGCCCCCTTTTCGCGAGCTTTACCGTCGCAGCGTTGCTGGTACGGCTGTTGTTTGGAAACCTAGGTGACCGGCTAGGTCGCGCCAGAGTCGGCGGCGCGGCGCTGGCCCTGTATTCGCTGGTGGTGGCCGCAACCGCCGCGATGGGCCACGGCTGGCTGGGCCTGTTGGGCGTGGGCTTCGGGCTCGCTCACGGTGCGTTCTACCCAACGTTGAACGCGCTGGTTTTGGAAGGCGTGGCGCGCGAGCAGCGCGGCACCGTCGGCGCCCATTTCAACGCGGCCTTCAATGGCGGCGTGCTGCTGGTGACCTTCTGCTTTGGGCAAATTGCCCAGGCGTATGGCTACCGGGTCGTGTTCTTGCTAGTCGCCTGCCTCAGCGTCACCGGCTCGTTCATGTTGTGGAGCCTGGCGCGCAAGTCTTGGCTCGCTCGTCCCTCCTGAAGGCTCGCATGATCGTCGTGTTGTTCGTGTTCACGTTCCTCGAAAGCATTGCCGCGACGCTGATTCAGCGCGGCATCTACTTTTACACGCACGAGAATTTGGGCTTCAGTCAAAGCCAAAACTTGTGGATAGCGTTCGGCTTCGGCGTCACCTACGTTGGCGGCGCCTTCGCCAGCCACGGCTTGAGCAAGCGCTTTGGCGAAAAGCGCGTGCTGGTCGGCTGCGTCGTCGCGTTGCTGGGGCTGCATAGCGTGCTGGCGCTGGTGCCCGCGGCTTGGCTGCTAGTCGCCTCGGTGTTCGGCACGGCCGTCGTTCAAGGCGTGAAGTGGCCCGTGGTCGAAAGCTACGTCAGCGCCGGCCGGGCGCCGAAGCAGCTGTTGCCCATTTTGAGCCGCTACAACGTCACCTGGGCGACGGCCGGCTTCGTCGCGGTTGGCATCACCGGCGTCATCGTCGGAACAGGCGTGCCCGCGCTGTTCTTTTGGCTGCCCGCCGCCTTGAACGTGGGCGCGCTTTTGCTGGCGCTCAAGCTGCCACCTCAGCCGTTGCACCTGGACCACAGTCACCCTGAACGCCCCGCCGAGGGCGAGCTGCAGCGCATGCGCGGCCTGCTCCGCTCCGCGCGTTGGTCCATGACCGGCAGCTATGCGCTGCTCTACGTGCTGGCGCCGCTCATGCCTTCGCTATTGGCGCAGCTGAGCTTGTCCGTCACGTTGGCGACGCCCGTCGCCAGCATTCTGGACGCAGTGCGGGTCGTCACCTTCGGCGCGCTTGGCGCCATTGCCGGTTGGCACGGCAAGCGCGCGCCCCTGTGGCTGACGCTGCTCGCCCTACCCTGCGGCTTTCTGCTGATTCTGCTGGGTGATTCGCTACCACTGCTGATTTTGGGCGAGGTGATTTTCGGCGTGGCCGCCGGCTTCTCGTACACGGCGGCGCTCTACTACGCACTGGTGGCCGCGAACGCCTCCGTCGACGCCGGCGGCGCGCACGAAGGCTTGATCGGTATCGGCATTGGGCTTGGTCCGCTGTCGGGTCTGGCGGGGCACCTTTTGATTGGTCAGCGCCTGCCGTTTGTTTCAGCTAGCCCCGGCCTGGAGCCCTTCGTGGCCTTGGCGCTGACGAGCTTGCCCGTTATCGGCGTGTGCATGCTCGGCGCTCTACGCCCGCTGATCAGGCTGCCCGGTCGTCCTGGGTGAGCGCCAACAGCTCGGCCTCCAGCCGTTCGACCTGCTGGCTTAGCCGCAGAAACACGTCGGTCGCCAGCGCCAGCTCACCGTGGCGCGCCAACAGCTCCAGCTCGACGGCGCATTGTTGAGCCAGCGGCGCCGATAGATTGCCGAAGGCGCCCTTGGCCTTGTGCGCAGCCCGCGCCAGCTCTTGAGCGTCGCCGTCACGCAGCGCAGCCTCCATCGAAGCCAGCAGCGCCGGGCGCTCTTGCACGAACAAGCGCACCAGCTCGGCCAGCAGCACGCGGTCACCGTCGACGCGCGCCAGCAGCTCGACACGGTCTAGAACACCGTTGGAAATCGCGAATTTTTCCTGGCCCGTCGCGGCTCCGGGCATCGACAACCGCTCTGCCTGCGCTTGCTCGCCGGCCGGCGCCGCTGCCAAAATTTTGCCCGAACTATCTTCGCCGGTCAGCGTCAACGCGGGCATTTGCGCCGACGCAGCTTGGCCAAACGCGCCTTGATCCATCAGCCGAGCGATGGCCGAGAAAAGCATGCGGCGCGTGACCGGCTTGGTCACGTAGTCGTCGGCGCCCGCGGCCAAGCACTCCTCGCGGTCGCCCTTCATGGCCTGGGCGGTCAGCATCACGATCGGCCGATGCCCACCGGTCACCTTCTCTTGCGCGCGAATTGCCTGACATACTTGAATACCGGTCAGCTCGGGCATCTGCACGTCGAGGAAGATCAGGTGAAAGTCGCCGCTCAAGGCCTGCTCAAGCGCGGCCTGCCCGGTTTCGGCGACCGTCACGTGCGAGCCGACTTTCTCTAGAAAGTGGCGTACGACGCGCGCATTCACGGCGTTGTCTTCGGCGATCAACACGCGCAGCCGGCTAGGCGGCGATTGGTAGCGCCCCGTCGACTTCACCGTCGAACTTGCCAACGACTCCGCGTCCAAGTTGGCGCGCGGGAAGGTCAAGTCGACGTGAAACGCGCTGCCGCTGCCGACGCTGCTGCTCACGCGAACTTTGCCACCCATCAGCTCGACCAGCTGGGCTGAAATGGTGAGCCCGAGCCCAGTGCCTGACATGGCGCCGACCCGCTCGACCTGGATGAACGGCTCGAAAATATGGGGCAAACGATCGGCCGGGATGCCGATTCCGGTATCGCGCACGCTGAAGCACAGCTTCACCTTGTCGTCAGTGGCGTCGCCCTGCACGACGGTGACGCAAATACCGCCCATGCGGGTGAACTTGATGGCGTTACCGACCAGGTTGACCAGCACCTGCTGCAGCCGCAGTGCGTCGCCCACCAAGCCGTCGAACACGTGCAGCCCGACGTCCAGCTCGAACGAGAGGCCCTTGCCGCGTGCCAGCTGCGTCAACGGCTTCAGCGCGGTATCCAACAGCTGCCGCAAGCTGAACGGAATCGCGTCAATCTCCAGCTTTCGCGCCTCGATTCTGGATACGTCCAGAATGTCGTTGATGATGCCAAGCAGGTTGGCGGCCGAGGCTCGCGCGGTGTCGACGTAGTCCTTTTGGTCGGGCAGTAGCGACGTTTCTTGCGCCAGCTCCAACATGCCCAGCACGCCGTTCATGGGTGTGCGGATCTCGTGGCTCATCTTGGCCAAGAACTCGCTCTTGGCGTGGGTTGCCGCTTCGGCCAGCTCTTTGGAGCGCGTTAACGAGTCTTCGGCTTGCTTGCGCGCCGTGATGTCCATGGTCATGCCGACGCGTTCACTCGCCCCGTACTCGCCGACCGCGATGGCCGCGCGTGAGTAGACCCACACCACCGTGCCGTCCGCGTGCAAGAACCGGAACTCGGCTTCCCACTCGGTGCCAAGCGCGCTGGCTTGCAGCCATAGCTTTTGGCAGCGGTCGCGATCTTCGGGATGCACCGCCTGCGCCCAGCCGTTGCCCTGTGCTTCCTCGATCGAAATGCCCGCCAAGCGGCACCACTCTTCGTTGGCAAACGTGCAACGCCCCCGCAAATCGCAGCGATAGATACCGACCGGCGCGCGCATGGCCAAGGCGCGAAAGCGTCGCTCGCTTTCCTCCAGCTCCCCCAACAACGCACGCTGAGCGATCACGCGGCAGTAAGCGGACAGCGCCAGCACGGACTCGACGCTGAGCACGCCCAGCACCAAGAACCAGCGCGAGTTGGCCGGCGCCTCAGCCAGCAGGGCCACCGCGACGGCCAGCGCCACCGTGAACGCGCCGTAGGCCAGAATGCTCTCGATCGTAAAAAACACCAGCCCGCCGCCTGCCAACAGCGCAAACAGCCCCATCTGGTAGCCGTAGGGCAGGTGGTTGATGGCCGCGACCACGAACAAGTGCGACGTGATCAACGCCGCCGAGGCGTGAATCATTCGCAGCAGATGGCGCTCCCAGCGCCGGCGAGTGGAGGCCCACGCCGCCAGCCCGCACACGCCGGCAATCACCAAACGAATCCAAAGCGGATCCCAAGCCCCCGGCGTCAGCCACAGCATCATGGGCTGCCAGC
>JAYUYU010000464.1:0-2072 GCA_043752365.1 Myxococcales bacterium
CTGATGCCGCTTTTCGGAGGGACGTAGCCGCGCACGCCGGGCGGCACGAACTGGGTCGCCGGCAATTGTCCCAGCAGCAGCACGTCGCGCGTAATTTGCTGGCGATCGATGGCTAGGTTGAGGGCTTTTCTGACTCGCACGTCGTCGAACGGTTTGCGCGTGGTGTTGATGCGGTAAAAATAGGTGATCAACGCCGGGCCGACGTAGAAATCTTTGCGCGGCTTGAGGTCGGGGCCCAAGTCTTGCGGGTAGTTGTTGTTGGGCAACCAATCCAGCTCGCCCGTCAGGTACAGGTTCAGCGCGGTGGTCACGTTTTCGATGGCAAGCGCGTCGACGCTGGCTAGCTTGACCTGCTGCTTGCCCCAGTAGGTCGGGCTGCGTTCGAGCCGAATGCGATCCCCAACGCGCCAGTCCACCAGGACGAAGGGGCCGTTGCCTACGATGGAGCCCGGCAAGAACCAGGCTCGGCCCGCGCGTTCGATGGCCCAACGCGGCACCGGATAGAACGCATTGAACGCTAGTAGCTCCAGAAAATACGGCGTTGGAGCCACCAGCTCGACGACCAGGGTGTGGGCGTCCTTGGCGAAGACGCCGCCATCCACGCCGAAATGGCGAACTGCCTGGTCGTGAAGGGCGCGTCGGCGTGTGCCTTCGTGCACTAGCTCTGCGCGGAGCTCGCGCAGCTCCTGAGCGCTCGAGTCGGCGCTGGCCCGCAACAGGAACGTGCTCAGCTTGGGGTTGGGCGTGCCTTTCAGCACGCTATGCAAGTTCTGCTTGCGCTCGAATTGACGTACGACGTCCTTCGGCACGACGCCGGGATGCATGGCCCGCAGCTCGTCCAGCGCCTTGACGATCGGGCCTTCTAGCGCGTCGGCCTGCGCCGCGTGCGTGTTGAATGCTTCGGCGTAGCGCACGACGTGCATGATGTAGGCGTACTCGGAGCCGAGCGCGGGCTCTTGCATGCGCCGCCACGAGTAAACGAAGTCGTGCGCCGTGACGGGGTGACCGTCGCTCCAGCGAGCTGCGGGGCGCAGGTGGAACGTGTACGTCTTGCCGTCGGCCGCGATATCCCAGCTTTCGGCCACACCCGGTACGGGCTCCAGGGAGCGCGCGTCGAGCCGGGTCAAACCTTCGAAAAGCTCTTGCGCGATGCGGCCCTCGGGCTCACCGGTCATCACGTTCGGGTCCAGCGTCTTGGGTTCCGCGCCATTCGAGAAGCGGAAATCGGCGCGCCCGCGCGTGGAGCGCGACAGTGTGAGCCCGACGACCAAGAGGGCCGCCAAAAGCACCAAGAGAGCGCTAATCAGGTTTCGGCGCATCGTCGTAGAGGTGGCACCAAGCAGCGTGTGGGCTGGGCTGGTGCTTGGCGTTGACCAGGCGCGCTTCGGGCACCAGGCTGCTGCAGGGCTCGAAAGCCTCGGGGCAGCGCGTGTGGAAGCGGCAACCCGTTGGCGGATGCAGCGGCGAAGGGATTTCACCCTTGAGCAAGATGGGTGAAAGCGGCACGTCGGGGTCGGGCAAGGGATTGGCCGAGAGCAGCGCCCGCGAATACGGGTGGTGCGGGTCGCTGAACAGTGTCTCGGCGTCGGCTAGCTCGACCAGGCTGCCCAGGTACATGACGGCGATGCGATCGGCGATGTGTCGGACGACGTTCAGGTTGTGGCTGATGAACAGGTAGGTCAGCCCATACTCCGCCTGCAAATCACTCAACAAATTGAGGATCTGCGCCTGAATGGAGATGTCGAGCGCCGACACTGCTTCGTCGCAAACCAAAAGCTCTGGCCCGAGCGCGAGGGCGCGCGCGATGCACACGCGCTGGCGCTGGCCGCCCGAAAACTCGTGCGGGTAGCGGCTGCGATAGCTGCCCGGCAAGCCGACTCGCTCGAGCAGCTCGGTCACGCGCTTGTCGAGGTCGGCGCCGCGCGCCAGGCCATGTACGAACATTGGCTCGCCGATGGCGTCGCCCACCGTGCGCCGCGGGTTGAGCGACGAGTACGGATCTTGGAAGATGATTTGCATGCGCGGACGCAGCCGACGAAGCTCTGCTTGCCCCAGCTTTTGCAGCTCGTGCC
>JAYUYU010000465.1:0-5561 GCA_043752365.1 Myxococcales bacterium
CTTCGCCGACACGGGCGCAGACCCGCTGCCAGTGATGATGACGCCGACCATCTCGAAGGACGGCACGAAGCTCGCGTACGTCAACGGCGACCAAGACACTATCGGCGCGGACTCGACGGCCTGGCGCAAAGGCCTGACGATGGTCGATCTCGACCCCGCCACCCGCAAGATTTCGAACAAGAAGCGCATCTTGAGCAATTGGGATGCGGTGACCGGTGGCGCGCCCGTCAAGTGGCCCTTCTTCGAACATGACAGCCACAGCTTGTTGTACGTCGAGTCCAACACCGACAACTACTGCCGGTCGGAGAGCTCGGCTAACGATCCGGGCCGCGCCTGCCGAGAGTCCATTTTCGGCAACAGCGCGCCGACGTCGCGCGGCTACTGGCCGGGCAGCCTGTATTCGATCGACACCGCAGCCACTCCGCCTTCCTCGACGCGTGTCGAGCTGGCCAAGCTGAACGACGCCGAAGACGCGGCCGACGCGGACAAGGCGTATCAGCCGACGGTACTGCCGTTCTCGAACGGTGGTTTCCGCTGGGCTATCTTCACTAGCCCTCGTTCGTACGGCAATCAGCTGAACCAAATTGGCACCAACTTCACCTGTGGCGCCACCATGCTGTGGGTCGCGGCCATCGACGACACGGACGCCAACGGCACGGACCGTAGCCATCCGGCGTTCTTCCTGCCTGGGCAGAACGCGCTACCGATTACGACGCCCGAGCACTACGTCAACGAGCGCGGCTACCTGGTGCCTTCACCGTGCAAAACGAGCAACCTGAGCTGCACCACCAGCGACGAGTGTTGCGCTGGCTCACAGTGCCGCGTCGACTCTATATCGGCGACGGGCACGCCGAACAAGGTCTGCAAAGACCCCGCAAGCTGCAGCGCCGTCGGGGCTGCGTGCATAACCAGCGCGGACTGTTGCGGGGCTTCGCCCTGCACCGCGCAAAAGTGCGAAGCCATTCCCAGCTACCCAACGCCCGTCACCTACACGCGTGACTACAGCGCGGCGTGTCCGCCTGGTTTTCAGCCACGTTGGGGCCTGTTCTTGTTCCACCTCACCACGGCGTCCAGCTCTCGCATCGGCTTTGCGGCCCAAACGGCGGCCACGGCAGCCGACCTGGCTACGGCCATGAGCGTCAGCCTCGGCGATTCGAGCCAAGACAACTACGAGGGCATGCCCGACTCGCGGGACGTGGGCGACGCCCTGGAAGCCGCCCAGCAGCCGTTCGCGCGGGCCCATCTGCGCGTGTCGATGACGCTTTATCCTTCGGCCAATGGCCTCGCGGCGCCCATTCTGCACGATTGGGAGCAGCGCTACTCGTGCGAGCCCGCAGAGTGAGCGCGCCAATGGACAGCGTAAGTCGACTCACCGTCGCCGGCGCTCTGGTGCTGGCCGGCTGCGTCGTGGTCGCCTGCTCCGACACTAAGCATCCATCGTCGTCGGTCGGGACCGGCGCGAACGGTTCGGTGGCGGGCACCCGCAACGCACGTGGCGGCAGCGCTCAGACTGCCGGCGGTGCTGGGGGTGCTGACTCCTCCATGGCTGGGCGTAGCGCGGGAGGTGACGCAGCGGGCCGAGCGGGCGTGGGCGGCAACGGCGAGCCTAGCGCCGGCAGCAGCTCGCTGGGCGGCGCCGGAGTCGATCCTATTCCGCCCGAAGGTGATCCTCCGTTGTGCCCGCAGGGACTGAGCTTTGGCGAAGGCACCGCGTTGCTGCAGGGTGGCGGACGTGAGCAACCTCCGGGGCCGCCGTTGTCCGCCGCAGGCGACGACTTGCTGCTAGCCATCACGCCAGACGAACGCACCATTGCCTGGAAAAACGGCGAACACGTCTACATCGCCGATCGCGACGACGTGACCTACGGCTTTGGTGCCCCGCTCGAGGTAACGGGCGGAGCCACGCTGAGCGGCGTCGCCTTGAGCTCCGATGGCCTCACGCTCATCGGTGTTCAGCCGGACCTGTCCGTCGTGGAGTTGGGGCGAGCGCCCGGTCAGGCCTTCGTGGTCGCGAACGCGGCCTCAGGGGGATTTGCCCAATTCAACGCCACGCGCGCCGCAATACCCGTTGCCAACCAGGCATTGACCGACTTGGTGATGGGTGGGGACGCCAAGTCGTTCTTCTTCTCGCACTTCAGCACCAGCTACACGGGTAGCTACGCGACGCTGTTCGAGAGCCAACGCTCGGGTGAGACGTGGCCCTTCACCAGCCCAAGTTTGGGCGAAATTTTGCACGCTAGCGATCAGAAGCGCCGCCAACCCACCGGGGTTTCGATTGATCTTTTGACCCTTTTCTACTGGGACGAAGTGAACGAAGACTTCCGCGCGGCTTGGCGCGTCAACAGCCAGGTGCCGTTCGAACACTCCGAGGTTCTCGAACTAGGAAGCGGGTTGCGCGCGGCTGCACCAAACGGCAACTGCACGCGCATTCACTACTCCGCGCAAGGCAAGGCTGGCCTCGACTTGTTCGTGGCTGACGTGCTGCCCTGACGCTCGGCGCGCGTTACGTTCGAATCAGTGCAGCCCGGGGGCTTCTTGGCCCGTCGCCGTGACGTATTCGGTGTAGCCGCCGCCGTACAGCTTGGGCCCTTCCGGGCCCAGCTCCAGGACGCGGTTGGAGAGCGAGCTCAAGAAGCGGCGATCGTGCGAGACGAACAGCAGCGTGCCTTCGAAGCTACCGAGCGCCTTCACCAGCATCTCTTTGGTGTCCAAGTCCAGGTGGTTGGTCGGCTCGTCGAGCACCAGGAAATTCGGCGGATCGAACAGCATGCGGGACAACACGACGCGCGCTTTTTCGCCGCCCGACAGCACGCGGCAGCGCTTGTCCACGTCGTCGCCGGAGAACCCGAACGCGCCTAGCAGCGCTTTCAGCGAGCCCAGGGACGCCTTCGGAAACGCGGCCTCCAGCGTCTCCAGCACGCTCTGATCGGGGTCTAAGATTTCCATCGCGTGCTGCGCGAAGTAGCCCATCTTGACGCTGCCTCCGAGCTGCACGTTGCCGCTGTCGGCGGTCGACTCGCCAGCGATCAGCCGCAGCAGCGTCGATTTGCCGGCGCCGTTCACGCCCATCACGCACCAGCGCTCACGGCGCCTGATCAAGAAATCGAACTTAGAGTAGATGACGTGCTCGCCGTACGCTTTGTTCACGCCGGCAAGCTTGGCCACGTCTTCGCCCGAGCGCGGGGGCGCCGGAAAATCGAAGTCGATGACACGGCGCCGGCGCGGCGGCTCGACCTTCTCGATTTTGTCCAGCTTCTTCACGCGCGACTGCACTTGCGCGGCGTGACTTGCGCGCGCCTTGAACTTGTCGATGAAGGCTTGTTCCTTGGCCAGCATGGCCTGCTGCCGCTCGAACTGTGCCTGCTGCTGCGTAGCTAAAATTTGCCGTTGCTCCGCGTAAAACTCGAAGTTGCCAGAAAAGCTGGTCAGCTCGCCCCCGTCAATTTCCAAAACTTTCCCGACCAGGCGATTCATGAACTCGCGATCATGCGACGTCATGACCAGCGCGCCTTCGAAGTCGCGCAAGAATTTCTCGAGCCAAATGATCGACTCGAGGTCGAGATGGTTCGTCGGCTCGTCGAGCAGCAGCAAATCCGGCGCCATCAGCAGAATGCGCGCGAGCGCCACGCGCATTTTCCACCCGCCCGATAGCGCGCCGACGTCGCCTTCCATTACCTCTTGCCGAAACCCCAAGCCCGCCAGCACCTCGCGCGCTCGCGCTTCCAAGCCGTAGCCGCCCAGCTCGTCGAAGCGCCCTTGGACTTCGCCGAAGCGCTCGACGATGGCTTCCAGTTGGTCGCCGAAGGCCGGATCGGCCATCTTGTGCTCGAGCTCGTGCAGCTCGGCGCCGACGCTGGACACTTCGCCCGCGCCGGCCATGGTCTCGGCCAGCACGCTGCGACCGTTCATGTCGCCAACGTCCTGACTGAAGTAGCCCGTGCGAATGCCGCGATCGACGACGACCTGTCCACCGTCCGGCTGTTCTTCGCCGACCAGCAGTCGAAACAACGTGGTCTTGCCCGAGCCGTTGGGGCCGACCAGGCCGACCTTCTCGCCGCGGTTCACGCTGGCCGAGGCCTCCATGAACAGAATCTGACGGCCATGGTTCTTGCTGACGGAGTCGAAGCGGATCACGGCGCGAAAGATGTCGGCCCAGCGCCGGGCGCGCAAGCCTACCCCGCATGAAATCGTGCGCGGGGCCCCCGCCGGTCCCAGTCGAACGGAGCTGAACCGTGCCGTTAGGACCCAGATTTTTTTACAGGAAGATCGGAAGATCGGAAGCGAGAATTGGGGGCGCCGCGCCGATTAGGTGCTTGCGGCGTGCGGCTCCTAGACGTTCAGGCGACTGGCGAAGCGCCGCAAGCGTCTGGACGGCTCGGCGCCCAAACCTGCTCCCCTTCCGATCTTCCGATCTTCCTGTGAAAAAATCTGGGTCCGTCCCCAGGATTCACTACCGGCGCACTTGTAGAGAATCACCCTCGAAAGTGAGGTTCAGCGGCTCGATGACGACGCGCTGGGGGCCTGCTTGGACCTCGCCTGCGTGCAGCAAGTCGAAGCCGGATTGCTTGCCGACCGCGAGCGCCTGGGGGACGGCGTCGGCGGGCAGATACAGCGCGAAGCCGGCGCCCATGTTCAGCGTGCCGTAGGCCTCGGCCGTCGAAAGCTCGGCGTGCTCCTGCAAGAAGGTCAGCACCGGCGGAACGGGCGGGACCTGGCGCAGCACGTACGTGAGCTGGCGGCTGGCGCGCATGATTTTTCGCCAGCCGTGGCCGGTGATGTGCGCGGCGTAGTGCAGCGGCACGCCAGCGTTCTGCAAGTTTTCGATGAGCGGCGCGTACTGCGGCGTGGGGTCGAGCAGGGCCTCACCGTAGGTACGGCCGTCGCTGATCAGCGTTTGGTAGCCTTGGGGCAGACCGGCGGCGATTTTACGCGCCAGGCTGAGGCCGTTGGCGTGAATGCCGGAGGAGGGCGCGAGTAAAATTTGGTCACCGACTTCGAGCCGCTCGCCGTGAAGCGTGTTTTCCGAAGGCGTGATCAGGCCAATGGCGGAGCCGCCGAGCACGACGCGGCCGGCTTCGATGAGCGACGGTAAAACTTGGGTTTCGCCACCACCCCACGACACGCGGCATTCTTGGCAAGCCGCTGCCCAGCCTTCGGTCAAGTCGCGGGCGCGCTCGGCGTCGGAGAACCACGCGCCGTCGCCAGCGCCCCAATACGCCGTTAAAGCGGCGGGGCGCGCGCCAACGCTGCACAGGTCGTTCAAGATGGTCGCGACGGTGTCTTTGGCGATGGCGTCGTAATGGGTGCGACCCGTGTAGGCGCGCACTGCGTCAGCCACCAAGTTCTTGGTGCCGAGCGCTTCGGTCACGAAAGCGATCGAGACTGCGCCCATTTTGACGATGTACGCCGACTCACCGCGGCTGGAGGCGATTTCCTCTAGGTTCAGGCGACCCAGGTGCTGCGCCGTTTGGGCGGCCAGCTCTTGTGCGAGCAGCTTGCTCGGATCGATCTTCGAGTAGTCGACGCCGGCTTCTGCGTACTTGCGATCACTCATCGGGGGC
>JAYUYU010000466.1:0-5540 GCA_043752365.1 Myxococcales bacterium
TGCACCACCCGGGCGCGCAGCTTGACGCGCAAATCGTACTCACCGTCAGCGTCCGACGGAAAATCGTCGGCCATGTCCGAGTCGTCGACCACCACCAAGTGCGCGTGGACCAGTTTGTTCTCGGGAATCACCACGCTAAAGCGCGAGCTTTGCCAGGTGCGGTACTCTTTGTTGCGCGCGTCGTAGCGCTCGATTTCGACGCCGACCACGTGGTGACCAGGCGCCACCGCGTGCTCGTAGACAGTGCGCTCGTCTTCGGCCGAGAAGCGCGCGGGCGCCGTGAACACGACGCCGTCGTCGAGCGTGATGTTGAACGAAGCCAGGCGCGCGTCGTCACCTTTGGTCTCCACCACCACGCGCAGCTTGCTGGCGAACAAGGTGGTCGTGAGCGCCGCTACGCGACTGCGCAACGCAGCGATGTCGCCGAGCAGCTTGTCGTACTCGAAGGCGGGCGGCTTGGCCACGCCACTTGGAAACTCTTCTGGCTTGGGCGTGAGCGGCGAAGGCTTCTGCTCGGGCTTTTGCTCGGTCACGCTTTTTGGCGGAGGAGCCCCGAGGTCGTCGGGCCCCGTGCTGGCCGCGGCGGCGTCGCCACCCGCTACCGGCTTGTCGGCTTTGTCTGGCTCGGCTTTGGCAGCTTTGCTGACATCCGGCTTGGCCTCCTCCTTCAGCGCCGGAGCCTTCTTGCCGGGCTGCGCGGGAGCAGCGCTGACGAGTGACACAGCAGCGACGAAGGCGAGGAGGACCAGCCGTTTGCGCATTATTTGCCTTTGGTCTGATTGGCGACGGCTTTGGCGGCGGCTTCGGCCGCCTCCGCGTCACCCAAATAGTAGCGGGGCTTGAGGGGCTTCAGGTCGTCGTCGAGCTCGTAGACGAGCGGGATGCCGGTCGGGATGTTCAGCTCGACGATGTCGTCGTCGCTCACGTTGTCGAGGTGCTTGACCAGCGCGCGCAGGCTGTTGCCGTGGGCGGCGATGATCACGCGCTCACCGCGTTTGATGGCGGGCGCAATGTCGCTCTCCCAGAACGGCAAGAAGCGCGCGACGGTGTCCTTGAGGCACTCCGTCTTCGGCACTTCGCTCGGCTTCAGGTTGGCGTAACGTGGATCGTTGCCGGGCCAGAACTCGTGCGTCTCGTCGAGGGCGGGCGGCGGCGTGTCGTAGCTGCGACGCCAGACCAGCACCTGCTTGTCGCCGTGCTTGGCCACCGTCTCGGCCTTGTTCAGGCCTTGCAGCGCGCCGTACATGCGCTCGTTCACGCGCCAGGTCTGCGTGACCGGAATCCACATCTGATCGAGTTCTTCGAGCGCGATGAACAGCGTTTTGATGGCGCGCTTCAACACCGAGGTGTACGCGCGATCGAACACGAAGCCCTCGGCGCGAAGCAGCTTGCCGGCGGCGTGCGCCTCGGCTTCACCTTGTTCGCTGAGGGGCACGTCGACCCAACCGGTGAAGCGATTGTCGCTGTTCCACTGGCTGAGGCCGTGACGAAGGAGGACCAGTTTCTTCATGATTCAGTTGTCTCTTCCACACCGCGCCCTGGGGTCAGGCCGGTGCGCCATCTCACTTCCACCGGGGCCCGAAAGCAAGCGCTGCTAAGGCTCGGGAAAGCCAGCGGCAGCCGGGGGCGCGCTGGGGCTGGGAGCGGCTGGCGTGGGCGCGGGCTGGGCCGGCGCGCTGCTGGGCAAAGCGGCGGGTGGCCGCGGTGGGCGCGGGTGGGACGTCGGGTCGCGTGCCCGCGTCCCAGTACTGATCGAGCGACGACTTGGCGGGCGCGGCAGGCGGCAGCGGGTCTGGCGAGTCCACCGGAAGCTCGCGCGTGATACCTGGCATTTCTTCGCCGAACGCGGGCCCGTGTTTCAGGCGGTAGCAAGCAGACGTATTGACGATGCCGTAGATGGTGGAGGTCAGAAACAATCCGGCAAAGGCCGCACCCAAAGCCAAGTCAGTGCCGCGATCGATCGGCAGGCCGCTGTAGTCCCCGTCGCTGGCTTGCGCGGCGTACCCCACACGCACGAGCTCGTAGCCCGTGAGGATGCCGTCGAGCACTGGCGCCAGACGGCTGCTGGTGCAGGCGGCGTGGGGGTGCGCGGTAGGCAGCGAGACCCGGGCGGGCGCTGGCGTTACGAAGACGAACGAACAGCCAGCGTTGGAGCAAGCCAGCAGCAACACCCCGAGCCGCGTCGGCAGGCTAATTCGTGAACGGAAGGAAAACACTGAGCCCGCCCGTCGCCGTGATGTCGTTGACGATTTTTTCGACGCCCAACGCCACGCGCTTCTGCTCGTGCACTAAGTCTCGCACGTCCAGGCGCAGGGCTAGCCACTGCGTCAGGTAGAACTTCATGCCAAACCCGCCAGAGCCGGTCAGGCCAATGTCACCGGGCTCCACCGTCGCGCCGCCGCCCAGCGACAGGTAAAAGTCGTAGCGACCGATGGCCCCGCCCATCCAGCGCACCTTGCCGTAGGCCAGCGACCAAACCACGTTGCCATTGAAGAACTGCACCAGGTTGTCCTCGGCGCGCACGAGGCCGACCAAACCTTGCTGCCGGTCGATGATGGCGTTCAACAAAGCGAAGCGCTGGCGCGAACGCATGTAACTAGCTTCGAGCCCGAGATCTTCGGTGAAGTGGAAGGTGTAGGCACCGCCGTAGATGGGCGCGCCATCGGACAAGTCGCCCGCGTACCAGCCGCCCATGGGCGAGAGCTCGTGCCGCAGGGCCTTTTGAAACTTGCGTGGCACGACGCCGCGGTACGCGCGCTCACCCACCAGCTGTTGCTTGAGCGCTTCGTCCACGCACTGCGCCTGAGCCGCGCGCGGAGCAAGCAGCCCCCCGAACACGGCGAGCGCCAGCAGCAGCGACCAGAACGAGCGTTTTGACCGGCGCGCGCCGGCGGTTGAGGTCTTTGGCGCGAACAAATCGGTTACCGAACTATCATAACCCTTGGCCATTTCGGCGCGGCTTGTGACGCCAGTCTTACCGAAGGTTCCTGGGAGGCTGGCCGGAGGCCACAATTGGGCCAAAACCGTGGGTTCTAGCTGGCCTGGGGTCGAGCCCCGGGGCTCGCGCCGGCAAACGAGGGCAAGATAGCCGGCGCTCGATGTCGATGACACGTCTCTTTCCCCCTGGCTTGGTCGCATGCGCGCTCGTGCTCGTCTTCGCCGCCGCGGCTGGTGCACAGTCGGCGCCAACAACCGCTACCTGTCAGCAAAGCCAAAGCTCACTGATTTTGGTGGGCTGCAGCCTGGTGCAGCAACTGGCACTGCCGGCGGGCGTCGCCGCCGTCGCGGTCGTCGACTTGAAAAGTGACCGCGAGCTGCCGGCCCCCGACGCGCTGCGCGAGCGCATCCAAAACGCAGTGACGCTGGCGTTCGGCGCGCCCAGCGCCGGCACCAAAGAGCGAAGCCGGCTGCGCGTCGAGCTGACCGTCGAGAAGAAGGGCGGCCTGCTGCGCGTGACCGCGGAAGCTCGACGCGCAACGGGGCTGTGGCAACGCATTCGTCATGCCAAGCCCAGCGCAGAGCGACGCGGCTTCGTCGAGGTGCCGCTGGACGCCGAGTTGCGCGCGCTGATTCCGCCACCGCCGCTGGTGGTGAGCGAGGTCTTGAAGCTGAAGGCTCCAGAGCGAGGCATCGCAGCGCTGGCGTGCGGGCCGCTCGGCAGCGACGGCGGGCAGGAGCTAGTGTTGGTGTCGCGCAGTAGCGTGCGCGTGGGCCGCGTCGTTGGGCGCGCGTTCGCGGAACGCAAGCGCGTGGCCTGGTCGACGCTGTCGGCGGTCGCGCCCACGCCGCTGCGCGAGCCGATCGCGAGCGCGGAAATCACGGCCCAGGGCAACCTGCGGGTCGGCCTCACCGATCGCAAAGATGGCCTGGAGCTGTCGCCCGAGCTAGGCGTGCTGGCGCGCTTCGAGGGGCTCATGCCGGTCGCGGGAAGCTGCGTCGAGCGAAGCGCACTGGGCCTATCGGCGCGTTTTCAAAGCTGCGCGGAGCCTGCAGCTAGCCGCAGCCAAGCCGCGACGGTCGACGCCGTCGCGGGCTTCACCGGGCTGCAACTCGGCCGCGACGTGACCAGCACCCGCGTCGTCGGCGCCCGCCCAGAGTTGGCGCAGCTGACTCAGCACGTCGGCGCCCAGCTGGCGGCGGGTGACCCCGACAGCGACGGCGATGCCGAGCTCGCCTACTCGAGCGACACCCTCGACGGCACCAAGGACCGGCTGACGCTCGTCACCCTAAAGGGTAAGCACCCGGTCCAACGCTTCGAGCTAGCGGCGCCTGGCATCACCGCAATCGCCGTCTGCCGCGGCCGTGAAGGCCCGGGCATGGCGCCGATCATCGTCGCCAGCGGCGACGAGCTGTGGCTCATCCGATGATAAATGCCCAAAGCCTCTCGCGACGTGCGCTCTTGACGTCACTCGCCAGCGCGGGGGTTGCGAACGCACTCGGCCGAACGCCGTATGGCGGGCGCTTGCGGCTGGCGATTCCGTGGCCCATCGCGAGCTTGGACCCGGCGTCGCTTTCGGACGGCTTCGCCGCGCTCTTCGCTAGCGCCGCTTTCGAGCCACTTTACGCGCTCGACGGCGCGGGCAACCCCTACCCCGCCCTGGCCGAGGCTCTGCCCACGAAGCTGGGCGATGGCTGCCGGCTGGCGCTGCGCCCGGGCTTGAAAACGGCCGCCGGGCGCTCGCTCGGCGCGGCCGACGTCGTGGCAACGTTGGCGCGAGCCCGAACGCGCGGTGCCGTGGGCTTGCTGGGCGAGCTGCAGAATCCGACGCTCGACAGCAAAGACGCGCTGGGCGTGGTGTTCCCGAACGCCAGCGCCGACGCCATCGCGCGGCTGCTGGCGAGCCCCTTGCTTGCGCTGGTTCCGCGAAATTTTTCGCCGCTCGCACCCGACGGCTGCGGCGCTTTCAGGGTCGAGCTCGGTCGCGGTCGGGCCGTGCTCACGCGCAACCCCAACGCGGCGCGCGGCGCGGGCTTCCTCGACGCAATCGAGGTCACGGCGGTCAGCGACCTGGCTGATTTGTTGCGCGGCTTCGAGACTGGCTCGAGCGACGTCGGCTGGTTCGGCACCGGTCTGTACCGCGCCGTCAAAGACGCAGTGCCCTTCGAAGCACCCTCGTACGGCTTCGCGGTGCTGATGGCGGGCAAAGCCGCCGGCGCCTGGGGCGCGCCCGGCACGCTGCAGGCGCTGCTCGACGCCGTCCCGGCGCAACAGCTCTCGCACCTGGGCGTGCGCGCCTTGCCAGCGCAGGCCAGCGGCTCGCCGGCGTGGGGCGGGCCTGCGACGACGATCGCCGTCCCAGCCACCGCGCCCCAGCTCGTCGCAGTCGCGCGCGCTTTGGCCTCCACGCTTTCGACCCCCGGCCACGAGCTGAACGTCGTGGAAAAGACAGCAGAAGAGTTGAGCGCGCTGCAGAGCAGCCGCCAATTCGGCTTGCTCGTCGACTTGGTGCGGGCTCCCACCCCGGCAGCGCGCGACTTGGAAATTGCCCTGCGCACCGCCGCGAGCCCGGAAGGCGCCAAGCGCGCCCCCAGAACCGCGC
>JAYUYU010000467.1:0-5538 GCA_043752365.1 Myxococcales bacterium
ACGTACGCATTGGCGCGTTTGTCTTTGCCGCTCATCAGTGCGCGCGCGACCAGCACGCGCACGGCGATGGGCGATTCGTCCGGCGGCAAGTCGAGCTTGGTCAGGCGTACGGCGGCGGACGCCGCCTGTTTGCTGGCGGTGTCCGTCAGCACGCCGACCCAGCCCGCCAAGGGGCCGAGCAGCGTGGGGTACTTGGCAGCGAGCTGCTTGGCGCCCGCGACGTCTTCCTTGGCCAGCAGCTCGTAAACTCGCTCCAGCAGCAGCGGCAAGGCCATGCCACCCTCGGCGGCTGCCGACGATGCTTGCAGGGCCACGTCGAGCTTACCCTGCAGGCGGCGCAAGCGCGCCAAGCGGCGCAAGTGCACGGGGCGCAGGGTTTCTTGTGAGCGTTTGCCGAGGAGCTTTTCAGCCAACGCCAGGTTGCCGGTCTCGAGCGCGGCGTCCACCGCGATTAACTCGCCCCACGGCTTATCGGGGGCTGCCATTTGCTCCAACTTGTCCGGCGTCGGAAAGGCGCTGCCGTTGATGATGCCCGGCGCGGCGTCGAGCGCCGAAAACGCAGGGCCAACGGCGCTGTTGCCGAGCGCTTCGAGCGCGCTCTTCAGGTCGGCAGATTCGAGCGACTCGTAGGCCACGACGGCGCGCACGACGGCTACGTCTGCCGACGCTGGCTCCAGCCCTTCGATGGCCTTTTGGGCTTCGTCGATGCGTCCGCCGAGCAGCGCTACGCGCGCCGCCAAGGTGCGGGCGCGCGGATAGACGCCCGAGAACTGCAGCGCGCGGAGCGCGGCCTTGCGCGCCACGACTTCGTCGCCCGCCTCGATGGCCAAGAAGCCGAGCCCAGCCGCGAGCGCTGGCGTCATCGCCAAGTTGATGGCCGAGTCGATGGCCTTGGACGCGGCCGCGAGCTCTTGCTTGTTGAGTGCCTTGGCGGCGTCGACCATGGCCGGGACTGCCGCCAGCGGCGCAGGCAACAGCTCGATGTCGCCGGGTTGCAGCTGGGCCTCGCTCGGTAGCTCGCCCGGGCGATCGTGCGAGAGGACCCAAGCCAACGCAGACAGCGCGCGCGTCGAGGGCGTGTCGCCCTTCTTCTTGCGCAATGAATCGATGACCGGCTTGGCGGCGTCCGAGCCGCGCTCCAAAAGCAGCAGGCGCGCCAACAGCATTTCGGCCGGCGCGAGATCAGGTGCAAGCTGCACTGCAGCCTCGTAACGTTCGACCCCGCGTGGGTCACCGGCGCGCTCGAGCACTGCCGCTGCGGCGAGCTGGTAGTAAGCGTCGCTGCCGGCGTCCTTGTCGCTGCGCGCCAGCACAGCCGCGCCGCCCGCCACGTCGCCTTCGACCAAAAACGAAGCGACTTTGCCGACTAGCAGCGCTTTTTCTGGCAGCCCGACTTGGCGCCCGCGATAGACGGCCGCGTCGATGCCGCGCGTTTCACCGGCGAGCAACAACGCATTCAGCACGCGGTTTTGCAGCCACAGGCGCCCTGCGCGCTGGCTGCGCGAGTCGAGCTCGAAGGCCTGCGTGAGGCGCCCATCGGTGGCCTTGAGGTCCTTGGGGTTGCCGGTCTTGAGCAGTTTGTCGACCTGTGCGTTCAGCGAGTCGGCCTCGATAGCGCGCGCGGCCTTGAGCCGACGCGAGTACTCATAAGCGCCGCCGCCGCCAGCAGCGATCACCAGCGTGGCGATCAGAATCGCCGCGGCGCCGCGGGACTTTTGGCGGGGCGGCGCTTCCCATGCCGGCGTTGCGCCGCCGCCAGGCTCGTACAACCCAACGCGCGCCAAGTGGTCGAGCACGACGGCGGGCGCCGGGTTGGCGGGGTCGCCCGCAAGCGCCGCCAACACATGCGCCGGGCGCGGCGGAGCCGGGGGCGCGGATGGCACGCGCGGCGGTGGCGCCGGTAAGGCGGTCGCGGCAAAGGGTAAGGCGGTCTCCGCCTCGCTGCCGAACGGCGGCAAGTTTGCGGGCGCCACGCTGCGAATCGGCGGAGCGGGTGGAGGCGCGGCGGCGACGAACGGCGGCGGCGTCACGAGCGGCGGCGCGGAGTGCTTGCGCGCCGCCCGACTTGGCACGCCTTGCGGCATCAGCTGCGCCATGAACGGAGGCGGAGTCACGACCGTTACGGCGTCGTCGAATTGCGGGGGTGCGGACTGCTTGGCCATGGACTTCGCAGCCGTGAGCGGACGCCCCACCGTCGGCGCAGCCTTCGCACTCGGCGCCGGCGCCGCGCCAGGCCTAGCTTGGAAGCCGCCCAGTTGAGTCGATTTGAGGTTTTGCTTGGCTGGGACGGCCGCCGGCTTGCCGCCCTTCGGCGCCAGAAACGAGTTCGCAAGCTGCGCGGCGACGTCGGAAGAACCAGCTGCTGGCGGCGGGGGCAGCCCACCGATGGGCGCGCTAATCAGCGAACGCCCCGGATTCGAGGTCTCCTCGAGGTCCGAGTCCGACAGGCGAATCGAGTCTTCTGTCGCGCGCGCTGGCAGAGCATCGGCCGAGTCGAAGCGCGGCAATGGCGCCGGCTCCGCCAACCCGACCAGCGTCGGCTTGCGGCTCACCTGCGCGGCCGGGGGCGGCTGGTTGCGCGGCTGCGTCGATTCTTCTAGTCCAAACGACGGCAAGGGGTCGCTGGCGGGTCCAGGTGGCACCGACACGTGCCGCGGCATGCTCCGCGCGACTTCGGCCGCCACGGCTTCGGGCCCCACGCGCTTTTGGAGAGCCGAATAGAGGACCGCGCGCTCGTGCCACAGCTCGACGTCGTCGGTCGCGGCTCCCAGCTGCAGCGCGCGTGACAGGACTTTGTCGGCGCGCAGTGCGTCACCCCGACGCAGCAGCACCTCGCCGAGATAGCGAAAGGCACGGGGGTCCCGAGCGTCGGCTTTGCCGGCGGCGACTAGAGTCGTTTGCGCTTCTTGAAGCATCTCGGCTTCGAGGTACATGCGACCCACGGCGAGCATCACGGCGGCGTCGCCTGCGTGCCAGGTCTCGGCACTAGCCCCCACCTCCCGGATCAGCTCTTCTCTCTTTGAGCCTCCCAAGAACGAGCAAACGGCAACCGTTGCGTCCGCGTCGGGGTTGGACCGCCAGGACTTGAGCAGCTCTTCGAGCGCGCGCATTTCGAGAACGGGAGAATACTCAGTAAACCCCGAGTTGTTACTGTTGATACTCGGGCCCCCCGCTTCCGCCTCGCACCTACACGAAGCCCCGACGGCCCCCTGCATGAGCACGCGAGCGGCCCTGTGGCCGGCAAGCGTCATGACTGGCGGCCCAGGTCATTGTGTGGCACCGCTGCGCCGGATGGTTACCCTGCACCGTCCCTACGAAAGGCACCGCTAACCAGCATGTGTGGCGTCTTCGGAATCTACGGTCACCCGGAAGCTGCAAACCTCACCTACCTCGGCCTGCACGCGCTGCAGCATAGGGGTCAGGAGAGCGCCGGCATCGTTACCAGCGACGGCAACCAGCTCTGCTCCGACCGGGGCATGGGTCACGTCATCGACGTGTTCCCCCAGGAGCACATCGCGCGGCTGAAAGGCAGCAACGCGATTGGCCACGTCCGCTACTCCACGGCCGGCGGCTCTTACCTGAAGAACGCTCAGCCCATTGCGGTCGACTACGCCCGCAGCTCGGTGGCGGTGGCCCACAACGGCAACCTAACCAACGCAGAAGGCGTACGCGAAACTCTGGAGGAACGCGGCTCCATTTTTCAGACCAGCAGCGACACCGAAACCATCGTGCACCTGGTAGCGCTGAGCAAACAGCGCGCCCCTGAGGATCGGATCGCAGACGCGCTGAGCCAGGTCGAGGGCGCCTATTCACTGGTATGTTTGACGCCCGAATCGCTGATCGCCGTGCGCGACCCGATGGGCATACGCCCGCTGTGCCTCGGCACCATGCTCGACAGCAGCGCGTACGTCGTCGCCAGCGAGCCGTCGAGCTTCGATCTAATCGACGCCAAGTACGTGCGCGACATCGAGCCCGGCGAGATGCTCATCATCGACAAGCAAGGCCTGCGCAGCTTGCGACCGTTCGCCGATTCACCGCGCAAAAGCTGCATCTTCGAGTACGTGTACTTCTCGAGGCCGGACTCGATTCTGGATGGCGTGAGCGTCTACCAAGCGCGCAAGAACATGGGCCAAGCATTGGCCAAGCTGCACGGCGTAGAAGCCGACGTGGTTATCCCGGTGCCCGACTCCGGCGTACCCGCCACCATCGGCTTCGCCCAGGAGTCCAAAATCCCCTTTGAGCTCGGCTTGGTGCGTTCGCACTACGTGGGCCGCACCTTCCTCGAACCGCAGCAAAGCATTCGGCACTTCGGCGTGCGCTTGAAGCTGAACCCGGTTGGTGCCGCACTCGAAGGCAAGCGCGTCGTCGTGGTCGACGACAGCATCGTGCGCGGCACCACTAGCCGCAAAATCGTCAAAATGCTGCGGGACGCGGGCGCCAAAGAGGTGCACATGCGCATCTCGAGTCCGCCCACGAAGTGGCCCTGCTACTACGGCATCGACACGCCGACGCGCGGCGAGCTGATCGCGTCGAGCCACTCCGTCGAGGAGATCAATCAGTACATTACGAGCGATACGCTCGCGTACCTGCCACTCGACGCGATGATCGAGTCCGTGGTCAATGCCAAGGTCGGCACCGCCGGCCCCGGCCGTTCACGCCTGCCCGTGCTTCAGGCCGAGAAGCCCCTGACCAAGGATTCTTTCTGCGTCGCTTGTTGGACCGGCGAATACCCGATCGAGTTCACGCCGCATCCTAGGCAGAGGCAGATGCGCTTGCTGGACCTTTAGCCCGAGGCTTCTCTGGCTGCGTGCATGCGTCGTGCAGCCTGCCTTTTCTTTTCTCCTCCGCGCCTTGGTGAAGCGCCCTGCGACCTGGTTGACCTGAAGCGCAGCGGGCGCTCGGCCTCGCCGAGTTTCGTTCACTCCGGTCTTCCGTGGGAGATCGTGATCTGCTCTCGCCAAGGTTTGGGTAGGGGCGATCAAGCTCGCGCTTCGCGCTCGCGATCACCGTACAGGTGATGGCCGCTTGGGAATGAGAGGGAGCATGGGCGCGACGGAGATGGGCGGTTGAGCCGACGGGGTGCGGCTTCCAGTCTCAGGTTGGGTTTCCGTCCGCGTTTCTGGCCTGCCGGTCTCCGGTCCCGGTTTCCCGGTCCCGGTCTCCGGTCTCCGGTCTCCGGTCTCCGGTCGGCATCCCAGCCGGTACTGGGCGCGATCGTCGCCAGCACCTGGAACGATCCGCACCCAGAACCCGACTTGACACGATTCGCGCCCGGAAGCCCCGGTCTATGCTCGTCGGCCCTGTGTCCGAGACCCACCACGAACTCTTTCCCGACCTCGACGCCGAGCGGGGGCAGCTCGCGTACTCGCGCGCGTGCCGGGATGGGATGATCGAGCGGTTCAGCACGGTCGACCCGTACGCATCCGCCGACGAGGTCACGAAGGAGTACATCGAGGTCACCGTCGCAGAGGCGCTCGAGGACCTGCGCACCCCCGGCGCCGGTGACTTCTTCGGGCGGATCGACGAGTGGTACATCGG
>JAYUYU010000468.1:0-13336 GCA_043752365.1 Myxococcales bacterium
GCGGGGGCGCTGTGCACCATTTTGCGCGAGACGGTCGCGACCGAGCGGCTCTTGGTAGGCGTGATCGAAGGCAGTATTCTCGATGCGACGCTCGAGCTGCCACGCGCGCAGTATCGAATGCTTTTGTTGTCGGAGGTGGTGGCCTCGCACTTTCGCACCGTCGAGCAAGTAAGGCAGCTGTTCGAAGCGGCAGCCCAGCGGCTCCTGCCGGGAGGGCTGTTGGTCTTCAACGCTTTCTTGAGCGACAGTGGCTACAAGCCCGATGACTTGGCTCGCCAACTGTCCCAAGTGCTGTGGTGCTGCCTGTTTACGCGGCACGATCTGGAGCTGGCGACGCAAGGCCTACCGTTCGAGCGCCTGGCCGACGAAGACGCTGCCGAGTACGAGAAGGCGAACTTACCCGAAGGCCAATACCCCTCGACCGGCTGGTACGAAGGCTGGTGCAAAGGGCAAGATTTGTTCGACTTGCCCGCCGAGCGTCCGCCGATGGAGTTGCGCTGGCTGGTGTATCGAAAGATGAGCTGACTTTGGCGTAAGCCTGTTGGTAGGTTCTGCGCCCATGCCGACCGAGTCGGTTCGGCCCCCTGCCGAAGTCCTCCCACGCCTCACAATTCGCGATCCCGACCAGTGGCTCGCGATCGTGTGTTGGCTCGTGGTGGCTTTTGCTTCGTTGTCGATCCTGCTGTTTTCGTTTGGGCGTGATCAGGGCATCTACGCTGTCGTGGCCGACGTCATGCTCAAGGGGGGCATGCCGTACCGCGACGCGTGGGACTTCAAGCCACCGGGCATCTTCCTGGCGTACGGCTTCGCGCAAGCGCTGTTCGGCAAGTCGATGCTCTCGATTCGACTGCTGGAGGTGGTAGGTCTGGTCGCGACCGTCTTTGGTCTGCAGCGGCTAGGGCTGGTGTTCTTCGGCAAGGCCAAGGCGGGGTTGGTTGCCGGCGCGCTGGCGGCGCTCGTCCAAGCCCAGCTGGAGTTTTGGCACACCGCGCAGCCAGAGACCTTCGGCGGCTACCTGACGGTCGCGGCGCTGGTCGTCGTCACGCTGGAGCCGCGGAAGAACCGACGTTGGCTGGTGCCCTTTGCGACGGGCGCCATCTTCGGCGCGTGCGCATTGTTCAAGCCGCCGCTGGGCGGTGGCATTTTGGTGTGCGGCGCCTACCTGCTGACACGGGAACAGGCGCACGCGGCGAAGCTTCCCAAGCTGGTGCAAACCGCGCTCTTGATCGGCGCGGGCCTTGCGGCGCCCATCTTGCTGACCTTTGCTTGGCTGGCGGCCGGCGGCGCTTGGCCGGCGTTTTGGTGGACGTTTCACGATTTCGTGCCGGGCTACACCAAGCTCAATTGGAACGAAGCGCACGCCTCTGGCTGGTTGTATTACGCGCTCGAAGAAGCCTTCTGGAAGTTCTCGGCGCTGTCGGCCTTCGGCTTCATTGCGGCCATCTCCATGTCGCCGCTGCACGCCCGCGAGCGCGAAGGCATCTTCCTGGTGCTGGGTGTGATCGCGATTCAGGTCACCGGCATCGTGATGCAGGGCAAGTTCTTCCCGTATCACTACGCGGCTACGCTGTTGATGATCGCGTTCTTGTCCGGGCTGGGGTTGTACAAGTTGTACCGCCGTTGCCTGGTGGCGGGCCCCGGCAGCTTGCTCGCGCTGGCGGCGTTCGTGGTCGTGGCGGTCGACATGCGCGACGCGGCCCGAGACCTGCCGCAAGGTTTCTGGGTTCGCACGCAAATGCGCTTGGCGTTTTTGTTGCGGAGCGCGCCGTTTCAAAGTCGAGTCGAGCTCGATCGCGAGCTGAGCTACGTAGCCGACTACAACCTGGACGCGGATCGCCAAGTGGCGCTGGAGGTGCGCTCGCGCACGGGCAGCAACGACTCGCTCTTCATCTGGGGCTTCGAGCCGGCCATCTACTACTTGGCCGAGAGGCCACTGGCCAGTCGCTGGACTTACAGCGTTCCGCAGCGCTCACCCTGGCAGCGCGGCTATGCGCGGCGTGAGCTGCTCAAAGACCTTTCCATCAATCGCCCCAAAATCATCGTCGTCCAGCGACGCGACGTCTTCCCCTCCGTCACCGGAAGCCCGCTCGATTCCAAGGACGAGCTACCTAACTTCCCCGAGTTGAAGGCGCTGATCGACAATCAGTACCAGAAGGTCCGCGAAATCGAAGACTTCGAGATCTTCGAGCGTTCCGAGCTCGGCGGCTAGTCCGGAAAGCCCGGCGCACCGGGCAAGGCGAAGATGCACAGCAAGTCATCGCCGCGCCGCTTCAGTAACCGAGCGCGGAGCTGCCTCACCCGAGGCGCTCCGCGTTTTGTCGTTTTGTAACGCTGCCCCCAGTCTGGAGATTTTTTCACAGGGAGATCGGGAGATCGGGAGTCGTGCGAGCGTGCAGTTATTGCGCTGCAGCAGTTCGTCCCTAGCGTTGCGCCGTGAAAGCCGTAAACGCGGCTCAACGAAGCGACGCAACTGCCACAAAATTTCGGCGCCAAAAAATCAGGGCTCGCACGACTCCCGATCTCCCGATCTCCCTGTGAATCTGGGAGATGAACGACGCCGAACGTAACCGTCCCCCCTATTCGGCGCCGCTCAGGATTTTGAACTCGACGCGACGGTTAGTTCCGGTGTCCCCGGTTCACCTTTGGTTCCTACATGTCGGGTCATGGTGAACATTTATGATGGAGCCGGGGGCAACTGGACATGGAACGGCGCCGTTCCAGGAGTCCCACGTGAAGCAAACCCTTCGAAATTATTTCATTTTAGGTACGTTCGCCCTGACCTCTCTCCAAGTGGGGGCTGGTTGTTCTGCTGAGGACACGGGCCCGGGCATTGGCAGCGGGAGCACATTTTCGATGGCAGGCAAGGGTGGTTCAACCTCTGCCGCCTCCGGCTCGGGGAGCTTCACGACGCTCACGTCCGGCAGTAGCTCGGGCGGTTCGGCCTCGTTCGGCGGCGCCTTCGACACCTCGGGCGCTTTTGGTACCGCAGGGTCCGCCACGGCTGGTTCGACCAGCGGTGGCGCCACGGGCGGTGGCGGCGCCGGGACGGCTGGCACCGATAGCGGCGGCACCGGCGCTGGCGTGATTGAATTCCCGGCAAATTGCCCGATGCCGAGCGCGACCGCGCATTCGGCGGACAAGCTCACGCGTACCTGCTGGAAGGCTTCCGCCTCGGCTTGCTCGCTCGGCAACAACGTCGGGCTCATCAATCCTCCCAACAACGCGCTGGACGCGGATCTGATGAGTCGCTTCGCCACCGGCGACAAGATGGTCGCGAGCAGGATGTTCTTGTTCGACGTCGACATGGGCAAGGCCGTCATGATCAACGGCGTCTCCACCACGACCCTCACCGCTACCGACATCCCGCCTCAAATCGAGGTCGATGTCTCGACCGACGGTACGACGTGGACGCCGGTTGCTTGCGGCACCAACAGCTCCAACGCCGACATCTCGTTCACGGCGGTCAGCGCTCGCTACGTGCGCCTCGTCGGTCACGGCACGGCCGACGCTTGGTGGTCCATGGTCGATTTCAACGTGTACCGCGCTGGGGCCGACGACACCTGCGGTGCCGGCGCCACCACGACGGCTTGCACCGCCACCGGCGCGGCCTTCCCGGATTCCTGCTGCGGCGCTAGCCACAAGCTTTAAAAACCGGTCCAAACGGCGGCGCGAGCCAGTTCGCGCCGCCCGCCTGTGCGCCTTGGTAGTCGTTGACAGCGGCTTCCGCTAGAAGCGGAACGGTGACCAAGCGAGCCTTCGACAGCCAGCTCGCGGTTGCCGCGTTGTCCGTCGCCGGCGCGGTGCTCGCCGAAGCCTGCGCGAGTGGCAGTCGTTTGTCGAGCAGCTCGCTCAGCGCTGCGGGGCTGGCCGTGCTGTGGACGCTGGGCCTGTGGGCCTTGCCTGCGACCGTGGGCGCGCTCGGGTTGGCCTGGGCGTTGGCGGCGGTGTGCGACGAAGACTCGCTGCGTGAGCGGCTACGCATCGAGTGGGCACGAGCAGCGCGACGTGACGCGCTACTCGTGGCCTCGTTCGTAGCGGCCGCGTCGCTGGCTTGGGTGTTCGGCGTGGCGCGTGCCAGCTCCAGCTTCCGCAACATCGAGCTCTCGGCAGCCCTTACGGCGGTCGCGGCCTTGAGTGGTAGCGGGCTGCTCGCGCTGGTGGGGCTCGAGGCCTTCCGTGCCTTGCAACGCCAACGCGCAGCGGGCCGCGCGCTACGAGCGTTGCCGGCGGTGGCCGCGTTGTTCGTGTGCTTGGTGTTGACGTGCCTGACGCTGGCCTGCCGCAGCGGCTTGGCGCAGCTGGACGCGCGGCTGCTGGCGGCGCCGCTGGCCTTTTTGGTGGCTTTCGTGGGCCTCGACGCGTGCGACCAGCTACGGAGTCGAGGCAGGCGGCTCGCCGCGGCCGCTTTTGCGGTAGCGCTTTGTAGCTGGGCGTTGCTGTTGCTTGGCGGTGCGCGGGCCCAGAACGTTTTGGCGCAGCACGGCGTTTGGTCGCGAGTACTGATCACCGCCGGGCAACGGCTGACCGACTTCGATCACGATGGCTACTCCGGCTGGCTTGGGGGCGGTGACTGCGCGCCCTTCGACGCCGCCGTCAACCCTGCTGCCTTCGAGGTCGTCGGGGATGGCATCGACAACAACTGCATCGCCGGCGACTCGGGTGGTGCCACGCAGCCACGCCGGCCACGCTGGGGCCGAAGCGCACACGGCTCCCCCGCCAACCTCAACGTCGTGGTGGTCACGATCGAGACGCTGCGCCACGACCACGCTTCGTTCATTCGCGCAGCTCGTGACACGACACCCACGCTGCGCGCGCTTTCGTCGGAGTCGCTGGTCTTCGAACGCATGTACAGCGCGGCACCGCTCACGCGCTTGGCGTTGGCATCGCTGTTCAGCTCGTACGCGCCTTCGGAAATCGACTGGCTGGCGCAGGCGCCCGAGAAGCGCATGCGGCGGCTCGGACCCAACACGCCCTGGCTGCCGGAGCTGTTGCGCGCGCGCGGCTACGAAACAATCGCTGTTTTGACTAATTTTGCGGCCTTCACCGCGCAAGAAGACGCTGGGTTCGAGCGCGGCTTTCAGCACTACGACGTCTCGACCAAGCTCGAGTACCGCGGGGGCACCATGTGGGGTTTTCCGGCGCAGCAGCAGGTGGACAAAGCCTTGGCCTACGTGCAGCAGGCCGAGCGCCCGTTCATGCTCTGGCTCCACTTGTTCGAGCCCCACTACCGCTACGAGCAGCCGCCTGGCGCGCCCGTCTTCGGCAACGACGAACAGGCGCGCTACGACGCCGAAATTTGGCATACCGACCGGCAGCTGGGGCGGTTGATCGATGGCTTGCGCAAGTTGCAAGTCTGGGATCACACCGTCTTTCTAGTCACCGGTGACCATGGCGAAGCATTCGGGGAACACGACGATCGCTGGCACGGCTCGAATTTGTACGACCCGCAGCTTCGCCCAGCGGCGCTGCTGCGCGTGCCGGGCGTCACCGGCAAACGCGTCCAGGCCAGCGTGACCTTCACGGACCTCGCCCCAACGCTCACGCGTGTGCTAGGCGACCGACAATCGTTCGATCAGCTGCGTGGCCGAAGCTTGGCGCCGTTGATGCACCATGACCGGCTGCCAGACGGTGACAACAGCTTCGTGGCCGAGACTTTTTCGGTCGATGACGGACGCGCCTACCAAGCCGCGCTGATCGCCTACCCTTTGAAGCTGATCTACGTCGAAACTGGCAAAACCTTCACGCTCTTCGACCTCGAAGCCGATCCGCAGGAGCGCACGCCGCTCGACCCCGCCAACGACCCGCGCGGTATGCCGCTGCTGCGCGAGCTGGTCGGCTACCTGGAGCGCACGCGGCCGGCTGCTGCTCGTTAGGACGCTAGCTGCGCCGCCAGAATGCGCCGGGCAACCTCGTCGAAGCGCGGCGCCACCACGTCCGGCACGATTGATGAACCGTTGCGTAGCGGGCACAGCTCGCAGCGGTTTTGGGCGAAGACCAGCGCCGAGCGCAGGTTGGCCCGATGCGCCGCTTCGACGTCGGTCGGACCGTCACCGATCATCCAGCTCTGCTCGGCGTCGAAGCCACCGTTGGCAAGTGCTCGCAGCAAAAGCCCCGGCTTGGGCTTTCGACAATCGCAGCTGGTGATGAGTTCGGGCGCGCCGTGCGGGCTGCCCTCGGGGTGGTGCCAGCACACCTCTACGCTGGAAATGGCAATGCCGGCTTCTGCCAGCGCGGCGACGAGCGCGTGGTGGGTGCGGTGCACGGCCTCGACGCTGAACTGACCTTTGGCGGGCCCAGGCTGGTTGGTCGCTATCGCGAAGCCGAAGCCCGCAGACTGTAGCCGTTGCAGCCCGTCGAGCACCCCGGGCAAGAGCCGCAGCTGCGAGGGCGAAAAAGCAACGGAGACGACGCCTGTTTCTTCGTCGCGCACGACGTCGATCAGCGTGCCGTCGCGGTCCAAGATGATGCCAGGGCGTGTTGCGCTCATTTCAGCCAGCTCCAAGCAAAGCCCGAAGCCAAGCTCATACTCCGGGCGGCGTCGTGATGTAAGGTGCGTCGCGTGCGGGCTTGGTTACGGCGACGACTGGCTGGCGCGTCTGTCGAGGCTGGCGCTCCTGGCGCGTCTGGCAAGCGTGCTTGGCTTGATCGCGTGGCTGACGGCCTCGGTTTTGCCTGCGTCTTGCTATGCATTGCGATCGCGCTCCGACCCGTGTTCCACGACCTGGAGCTGTACGGCGGGCATGACTGGGACGAGATGAGCGCGCATCGGCTGCTGACCGTAAAAGCGCTGCTGCATTTCGGGCAGCTTCCGCTGTGGATGCCGTACGCCTGCGGGGGTTTTTCCGAGTGGGGGAACGTGCAGGGCGCCAGCAATTTGGTGTCGCCGTTCTTGCCGTTTTACTTGCTGCTCGAGCTCCGCCACGCGCTGCGAGTCGAGCTAGTGGGCGCGCTGCTCATCTCGGCTTGGGGCACGTGGCTGTTGGCGGGTGAGTTCACGCGCAGCGCAGCGGCGCGCACGTTTGCCTGCTTGGTGTTCGTCGCCAACGGGCGCTTCGCGCTGCAGGCCGCCACGGGTCACCTGTGGCACCTGCAATACTGCTACGTGCCATGGGCCTTTTGGGCTTTCGAGCGGCTACTGGCGGGCCCGCGCCTAGCACTCCGCCCGCTCTTGCTGGGCGGCGCGGCGTTGGCGGCCATGGTCTACGCCGGGGGCATTTATCCGCTACCGCACGCGGTGTTGTTGCTCGGGGCGTACGCCTTGCTGCGCGCCGGTCTGGAAAAGACGTGGCGCCCGCTAGGCTGCCTGGCGGCGCTGGGCGTGCTGTCGGTAGGCCTTTCAGCGCCGAAGTTGTTCGCGGTCGCGCTCGATTTCGGCGAGCGGCCGCGCTTGGTGCCGTCGACCGAAGCCATCGACTGGGCCGTGCTGTGGCAGGCGCTGGTCACTCCAGGACAAACGCCCAGGCAGGCTCCGATCGCGGTTTCGCAGTGGGGCTGGCACGAGTACGGCATGTACATTGGTTGGGCGCCTGCGCTGCTGGTGGTGCTTGGCGGGCTGTGGTGGGCACCGCGTCGTGAGCTAGCGCTAAAGCTCACGGGCCTGTTGGCGCTTGCGCTCGGGTTCGGCGCTTTTCATCGGCTGGCGCCGTGGACGCTGTTGCACCAGGTTGGGCTGTTCCGCTCGCAGCACGTGCCGACGCGCTGGCTTTACCCCGCGCTGCTGCTGCTTGGCGTGGCAGCGGCGGCGGCGTTTGGGCGCAGCCTGGCCAAGTTGCCGCAGCGTCGGAACCTGGACTTGGCCTTGTTGGGCGGCTGCTTGCTGCTCGCCGTCGACATTGGCAGAGAGTCGAGCGTGCCGCTCGAGCGCGCCTTCTGGATGCGTTCGCGACAGTTTCCCGAGGCCCCTGCCTTCGTGCAATTGGAGCGGGCGCCGCGACGCTTGCAGTACCAGCAACGCGACTACGCGCCCGAAGCCGTGCCAGCAGTGCTGGCGGGCGTGGGTGTCCTGGCTTGCACCATGCACGCCAACCTCAATATTTGGGCGCCAAAAGCCGCCAACGGTCGGCCCTTCGGGATGGGCGCGCGCGGCCGCGATGGCGCGGAGTACCGGGGCGAGGCGTTTCTGCCGGCGGGCGGCGTCGCGCGCGTGTTGAGCTTCTCGCTCAACGAAATCGTGGTCGAGGTAACCGGCGCGCGCGTGGGCGAGCGCTTGGTCATCAACCAGAACTTCGACCCGGGCTGGAGCGTCGACGATCGAATGGTCGAAGCGTATCGCGAGCTCAACTCCGTCACGCTCCGCGCGCCCAGCGGGCGGGTGGTGTTTCGATTCTGGCCGCGCGGGTTGACGGCCGGGCTCGTGGCGTTGGCGCTCACGCTGTTGGGCGTGGCCGCGCTTTACTGGCGCCGCGCCAAGGCCGCGACATTGAGCCCGTAGGGAATGCCCAGCAAGTCTTCGAGTCGTGCCGAAGATGGGAAAATCCAACGATCGAACAGCTTCAAGTTGCGCGGTGCAATGGCGTGGCTCCGCAGCAGCCGCCCGCTGACGAGCCAAGGCAACACCCCCACCAGGTTGCCATAGCGAACCCACTCGACGACGAAGCCCGCCTCCTCCAGGCGGCTTCGTAGCATTGTCCGCGTGTAGCGCCGCAAGTGCCCCACCGACTCGTCCAGGGAACCGAACAGTTCACGCCGCGCCGGTACGAAGACGGCCAATGCGCCGCCCGGTCGCAAGACTTCGCGAAGCTTGCGTAGGCAACCGACGTCGTCCGCCAAATGCTCGAGCACGTTCGACGAGACCGCCGCGTCGAGGCTGCCCGCGCCGTGGAACTCGAGATAGTCGTCGATGGTGCCGTGAACCGGCGTCACCTTCGGTGTCGTCGCGAACCGCCGGCGCAACTGCTCGAATAGTGCAGCCTCTGGCTCCAGCGCGAAGACACGCGTCGCTCGCTGCAACAGGCGCTCGCTCAAGATTCCGGTGCCGGCGCCGTGATCCAGCACATTTCCAGCCAGCGCGTCGGCGAACAAGCCGACGATCCAATCGAAGTAGCCCCGCAGCTCGTCGCGGCCCGACAAGCCATGCGGTAGCGCGGCCGAAGTCATGGCCTGGGTGTAGTGCGGAGCAGGTTAAGTAACAACCGCTTCCCGCGGCACATTGGCGTCGAAAACCATGCCAGCTTTGGCCCCGGGCGCCCTAGTATCGACGCCGAGCATGTCGGCTTACAACGCGCGCGGCTACTCGTTCGCCCCTTCGGCCAGCGTGCGCGCGTCGCGTGAGCGCACGAGCTACGTCGCCTGTTCGGTGTGTGGAAACGCCAGCTCCGCGTATTTATTCTTCCGCGCGGGGGTGCGCTTCGTGCGCTGCAACGGCTGCGGCCTGGTGTACGTCAGCCCTGTTGGAGCCGCCGGGCCCTGCTACTTCGACGTCGCCGACGTGGGGCGCCTTGCCTCCACGCGCGACCGGGAGCTCGCCGTGGCTGACCTTTCGTGCATGATTCAACGCTTGGCGCGCGAGCATGCGACCCGCTCAGGCCGCCCACCCCAGCGCACGTTGCTGTTGGGCCGCTACTTCGACCAGCTCAGCCAGTTGCCCGAGTTGGCCGGTCTCGGGCTCGAAATCGTGCGCATCGAGGGGCCCGGCTTCGCGCGCTTGGCCGAACAGTCGGATCTGGCCGGCTACGCAGCTCGCCTGGCCGGTGCAAACTTGGTGATTTTGAACGAGCTGTTGGAAGCGTGCTCGGACCCGGGCAAAGTCTTGCGGCAAGTGGCGGCGGAGCTCTTGCCGGGCGCGTCCGTTTGCGTCGCCTACGCCGACGTCGCTTCGCTTCCGGCACGGTTGTTGCGCCGGCATTGGCCCGCCTTCTTCGACCTCAAGCGCGCTTTCTTCGGTTTGCCGCAGCTGCTGCGCTTGGCCGAGCCTTGTGGGCTGGCGCTGGCGGCGCATAGCGCGGCGCTGACCCACCGCACGCCGCGCTACGCCGCAGTTCGCTTGCTCGACGCCGTGCCCGGCGCGCGCGGCGCCGAACGCTGGGTGCCGACTGCGCCCGCGCTGCCGCTATTTGCTGGCCTGCGTTTGGCGACGTTCGAAAAGCGCGCGCCCAGCGCGAGCCCTGTCGCGGAAAAGCTGTCCGTGGTGCTGCCAGTTTACGAAGAAGCCAGCACGGTGCGCCAGGTCATCGAGGCGCTGCTGGCCAAACCGCTGCGCATCGAGAAAGAGCTTATCATCGTCGAGAGCGGCAGCCGTGACGGCACGCGTGAAATTGTCGCCGAGTACGCGAACGCGCCGGGCGTTCGCGTGATTTACGAGCCAGCTCCGCGCGGCAAGGGGCACGCCGTTCGTGCGGGACTTTCGGCCTGCACCGGCAGCATCGTGCTGATTCAAGACGCCGACTTGGAGTACGACATCGACGATTACGACGCGCTGTTGGAGCCCATTCTGCAGCGCCGGACGAGCTTCGTGCTCGGTTCCCGCACGCTGGGCGCAGGCGACTGGAAGGTGCGGCGCTTTGCACATGGCGCGCTGTCGGGCTTCGCGCTGAACGTGGCGCAGGTCGGTTTCGCCAAGACCTTCAACCTGTTGTATCAGCAGCGCACGAGCGACGTGAACACCATGTTCAAGGTCTTTCGGCGCTCGTGCCTCGAGACCGTGAGCTTGACCAGTGACGGCTTCGAGCTGGACATCGAGCTCGTGTGCAAGCTAGTCCTGGCCGGTCACGCGCCGCTCGAAGTGCCCGTCAACTACGTGGCTCGCGACTTCTCGCAGGGCAAGAAGATCAGGTTTTGGCGCGACGCATGGCCAGGTTACGCAGCGTTCTTCAAGTACCGCTGGCCTGGCGCCTAGCGCGACGCCCACCCCACAGCGCGCCGAGCAGCAACACGCCTAGCCAGGCCTGACTTTGCGCCTGGGCCGACGTTGCCAGTGTTGCCACGCTGCAGCTGCCGCTGTGCGTTACCTTTTTTTTGTGTAGGTCGGCCGAGCGCAGGCACGCACCCAAAAGCGTGTCGCATTCGTACTCGGCGGGGCAACTGCCTTGCTCGGCGCTGCACTTGGGCACGCAAATGCCTGGTGGTTGGCTGTCGACAGCCCAGCACACGTAGGAGCCCGGGCACTCACCGCTGCAGGTCAGCCCTAGTGGATCGATGACGGGCGACACGACGCTGCCGGTGCCGCCGGAAGCGCTGCTGCCGCCGCCGCTCGGCCGACTGGGGCCGCCCGCGAGTGGGAACGCACTGGTGCCGCCGTTGCCGTTGCCGCTGCCGCCGCTGCTGCTGCCACTGCTGCCACTGGGAATGCCCGGATCAAAGCCGGGCGGTGGATCGCCGGCCCAGGTCGGCGGCTTGTAGTGGCCGCTGGACGCCGCCGTAAACGTCTTCTCGATGATGAATTCTTTCCAGGCCGAGACGCTGCTGTAGATACCGACCGTGCACTTCGCGTCGCCGCGCGACGCGACGCCGCTCACCTGGCCGCTCTTGTCGAGCGCGGGCCCGCCTGAATCGCCCGAACAGACCGGGGCGTCAGCGATGAACTCGCCTTCAAGCACCAAATCAGTCCCGCACGCAGTGCCTTCGCAAAACACCTTCGCATTGGCGACACCCATGCGGTGCCCCGCAGTCTCGCCGGTTTCGTCGCCAGGGTCTTGCAGGCCGAAGCCGACGGCCGCAAATACTTCGTTGGCTGCCAGCTCTTTCGTCAGGTTAGGCTCGATCGGCGTGGCTTGATTGGCCGGTACTCCGGCGCCGGACAAGAGCAAGAGCGCGATGTCACGACCGCACACGGCGTTGCCGCCCGCCGGAACCCAAACTTGTGAGACTCGGAATGGAGCGAGCCCGTCATCGCCGACGTTGGCCTCGACGGAGATCAACATGCTGGCGGCTCGATCAGCCGCCTTGAATTCGGTCGTGCCACACTCGATGCTGGAGCCGTCGGGGGAGTCGAGCGCAGCGACGCAATGTTGGGCTGTCAGCACCAAGTTTTGCGTCAGCAGCGTGCCCGAGCAGGCCGGGTAGAAGCCGCCCTCTACCTGTCTGAGCAGTGAAACGACACCCCGGTGGGTGGTGTCGAGCTTGCCGCCCACGATTGGCGCGTCGACGCGTGCCGTGGCCTCGGTGGCGTGCTGCTCGCAGCCTGCGAGCGCACCGAGTGTGAGCCACACGCCCGGCGCTAGCAGCGGGCCGCTAAATACGCTCCCGCGAGGAGGAAACGGCATCAACCCGAGCGTACGGGCGTTTGTTGGCCCCCGCAACCGCGGCGCTGGATAAGCTGTGTCGCCATGCCGTTCGAGCCCCGCTGGGGTGCCGCCGCGATCGATCCGAAGGCGCACGACTTGCCCGCGCTGAAGCTATCGTTCCTGCTGCGCCATGCGCCCCAGCGCGGCAAGCTCTTGGAGCTGGGTTCGGGTGAGGGAAAGGTGCTGCGCACGCTCGGGCGCGAGCGGCCCAACCTAACGCTCGTCGGTTGCGACGTGCGCAACGTGCCTCCAGCCGACGCAGCGTTCGAATTTCGGCGCGTCGAACGCGGTATTCCCGCTAGCGATGGCGAGCTCGACGCTGTCGTGTTCGCCGACGTGCTGGAGCACGTAGCGGAGCCCGCGGCCGTGCTGCGCGAGCTGTGGCGGGCTTTGCGCCCCGGTGGCCTGCTGCTCGGCTTCGTACCGCTGGAGGGTGAGCCGCTCTCGGCCTACGCTTTTTACCGCGCCCTGTTCGGTCAAGACTTGTACCTGCGCACGAAGGAGCACGCGCAAAGCTTCACGCGCGCCGAGGTTCACGCCTTGCTGCGCGATTTCGAGCTGCTGGAAGAGCGGCATGCCTACCACGCGCTGGGGCAGTGGCTGGACGCAAGCTTCTTCGCCCTGGCACGCTTGCCGCGCGTGCAGCGCTTTTGGTGGACCGAGAACCGCTACTACCAGCCCGAGCGGCGTGAGCTTGCGGCCTTGCCCCGCGCGCTCAACGGCCTGCTCACGCTGGGCAATCGGCTTGCCTACGCCGAGTCACGCCTGCTGGCGCGCGTGCCGTGGTTTTCGGCCGGCCTGTTGTTTGCCGCGCGCCGACCGTGATACGCCGTGCTTGATGCCAGCAGGTCTCGAGGCGCGCACTGCGGTAGTAACGGGTGGCGCCGGCTTCATCGGTAGCCAGCTGGTCGACGCGCTCGTCGAGCGAGGCGTGGCGGTGCGCATCGTCGACGACTTTTCGACTGGTTTTCGACAGTTCGTCAATCCCGCGGCCGAGCTGTGTGAGACGAGTCTGCTAGATTTTGCGCAACTCCGACCGGTCTTCGCCGGGGTCGATTTGGTCTTTCATTTGGCCGCCAACGCCGACGTGCGGCACGGCCTCTTGCACCCGCGGC
>JAYUYU010000469.1:0-2054 GCA_043752365.1 Myxococcales bacterium
CACTGGCAGCCGGAGCAGGGCGGCCGCGTGATCAAGGTGCTCGGTGTGACCGACGGTGAGGCCGACATCGACGCCGATGGCGACGACAAGGCCGAAGAGCACGCCGCCCTAGAAAAGCTGGGCGTCTCGCACGCCGAGCGCCGCGAGCTCGCACGACGCTATCAGCCCGACGCCACGCTCTGGCACCTCTCAATTCAGCACTTTTCACCGCATCTTTCGACGCTTCCGCTGGTCGCTCCGCACAACGCCACAGCCCCCACCGCGGGCGTCAGCGTGGTGCGACACATCGACGAACCCACTCGCCGCGGTCCGGTCTTGATTGAGCGGCAAGCGCTCGCGCAGAGCTTTGGCGTGGCGGCAACGCCGTTCTCTCTCGTCTATCAATCCGACCGCACGCCGGGCTACCGGCAGGGCTACCACATCGAGCTGCCGGTCATCGGCAAGACTGTCCCTGACGGCCTGAAGCGTGTCGTGGCCGAAGTGAACGTAGCTGGCCAGGTCCTACGCCAGGAGCTCCAGCCTGACAAGGATCTGACTGCTCCGTTTGATTGGGACGGCAAAGATGCATTTGGACGCACCGTGCAGGGGCAGCAACGTGCGGACGTTACGGTCAGCTACGTCTACGACGGCGAGCTGCGCCCCAGCGACAGTTTCGGAACCGCCTCGAACGTCGCCATCACGAGCGACGACGTGGCTTTCGAAACCGCCTTGAGCCGCGACTTCGCACTGACCGTCGGCACTTGGGATGCCGGTGGCTACGGCCTGGGCGGCTTCTCTCTCAACGCCCTACACGCGCTCGATCCAGCCAGTCAAACCATCTACTTCGGTTGGGGAACCGAGCGGACAGCGCAAAACGTCGCGCTGGTCGCGACTCGCCCCGCCGGCGATGCGGCCCTCGGAACCCCGGACGGGATTGCAGTCGCGCCCGACGGCAGCCTGCTAGTCACCGATGACCAGCAGGGGAACGACGACGCAGCGGGCAGACTGCTGCGCATCGCCCTGGATGGCACCGTTACGGTCGTGGCGGGCGAGGGTGCTGACGGGGACGCGGCCAATCTAGTGCTCAGCTCGCCCCAGGGCATCGTCATGAAGGACGACGGCTCGATCGTCGTTGCCGACTTCGGCGCAGACGCGGTACGCGAGATCGCCCCGGACGGCTCGTTCCTCACGCTGGTTGGCGCCGCGAGTGAAAACCCTGTGGTCGAGGCCGACGTGAGCGATCTGGACGGAATCGCGCTCGGCCAGCGCGGAGAGTTGTACATCGTCAACGGCGCACAGGTGCTGCGCTTCGAGGCGAACACGCTGTCGGTCTTCGCCGGCACGGGCAACGAACCGAGCGGCAACGACGTGGCCGGGGCCGACGGCACGGTCGCGACTGAAATCGACCTCGCCACGCCCAGCGGCCTCGCGGTGGGTCCCGATGGTAGCGTCTTCATCTCGGAGCGCGCTGGCCACCGCGTGCGGCGCGTGGCGCCGAACGGCTCCATCGAAACCGTCGTCGGCACGGGGTTGGCGGGCTTTGAAGGGGACGGGCAACCCGCTGCCATCGCGCAGCTCGATGGGCCTCGCGGTCTGGCCGTGGCCAGCGATGGTTCGCTCTACATTTCGGACGAGAACAACAACCGCATTCGTCGCGTCACGCCCGACGGCATCATCCAAACCTTGGTTGGCGGTGGTGATGCGAAGCTGACCGAAGGCCAACTCGCCGAGAAGTTGAAGCTCAATGCCCCGGATGGGATCGCCTTCGGCAACGACGGCGCGCTCTACATCGCAGACACGACCGCCGTCTACAAGGTATCGCCGGGTCTACCGGAGATCTCTGACCATGAGACGCTCATCCCCTCGACCGACGGTCACACGCTCTACCGCTTCGACAGTCAGGGTAAGCATCAAGAAACCATCGATGCGGTTACGGGCAACTCCGAGCTGACCTTCCGCTACACTGACGCGGGCCTACTCGACAGCGTCGTCGACAAGTACGGCCTCTCGACCACGTTCGAACGCGGAAAAGACGGCGACCTTGAGGCCATCGTTGGCCCGTTCGGTCAACGCAC
>JAYUYU010000470.1:0-2054 GCA_043752365.1 Myxococcales bacterium
GCCTCGGCGTCAGCCGCAAACTCGGTTTTCGTGCCGTACGCGCTGGCGGCTTCGCCCAGCAAGCGGGCGTCGCCAGCGACGGCGACGAGCAGGCTGGGCTTTTGAGCGGCCGCCGCCTCGCCCGCCTGGCGGTGCAGAGCCGCTGAAAGCGCGCCAAGCTCGCGCATTTCGCCCAGCACCAGCACCAGCTCGACCTGGCGTTGGTCTGCCAGTTGGCGGGCGGTCTTGAGCGAGCTTTCGACGCTCTCGGGGTTGGCGTTGTAGGTGTCGTCGAGCAGTAAGATGCCGCCCGTCAACTCGACCGGGCAGAGCCGGCCAGCCTCGCTGGCGAGCGCCGACCCGAAAGCGGTCGTGCAAGTCGCGGCCGGCACCTCGCGCTCGAGCAGCGTCTCCACCGCGGCCAGAGCGGCGCACGCCGCGTAAGCACCGGCGTCGCCGAGGCTGCTGATGTGAAAGCGTGTCGTCAGCGAGCGCCCGGCAACGACGCGTCCCACTTCGAGATCCGAGCCCTTGGCCGACATGCCAAGCACACGAAAGTGGTAGTCGGCATCGTCGCGCTGGCCGTAACTGACCCGACGCCCGGGCGCGCTCGCCAGTTGGCGCCGGACTCGTTCATCGTCCACATTGCCGAGCGCGATGGCGCAGCCCCGGAACAGCGCGCTCTCTTCGGCCTCGACGCCGTCGAGATCGCCCAGCCCTTCGGTGTGCTCGTAGCCTATTAGCGTGAGCACGCCCACGTCGGGTGCGGCCATCTCCGTCAACGCCGCGACCTCGCCGGGGCGATTGGTGCCCAGCTCGACCACCGCGATGCGTTCGTGCGCAGCGAGCGAGAGCAACACCAGCGGCACGCCGATCAAGTTGTTGAAGTTACCGCGCGCATAGTGAACGGCGCCGGGCTCCATGGCTTCGAACAACGCCGAAAGCGCAGCGCGGGTCGTGGTTTTTCCAGCCGAGCCAGCCACCGCCACGACCTTGCCGCCCCAGGTCTGGCGGCGGAGCGCGCCCAGCGCGCCCAGCGCGCCCAGCGTCGACTTCACCTGCACCGTCGGCAAGGTCGTCGCGACCTCGCGTTCGACCAGCAACGCCGCCGCGCCTTGCGCGCGCGCTGCCTCGGCGAAGTCGTGACCATCGAAGCGTTCGCCAGCCAGAGCCAGGAACAACATGCCGCTCAAGTCCACACGTGAATCGCTAGAAATACCGCGAATTGGCAGCAAAGCGTCGCCCCGCAGCACTCCGCCGGTGGCGCGCGCTACTTCGCCCAGCAAAAGCTCGACGCGGTTGGTCGGCAGCGGAGCACTCATGCCTTTTGTCTTCCCGTCTTCCCGTCTTCCGGTTGTTTCGCGCTCGCGGTCGCTCTTCTGCTCGCCAGCGCCCGTCGCGCTTCCTCGCGATCGTCGAAGTGGCGCTTGTCGCCGCCGACAATTTGGTAGTCCTCGTGGCCCTTGCCGGCGATCAACACCACGTCCCCCGGCTGCGCCAGGCGAACCACCTTTTCAATCGCCTGCGCGCGGTCCAGCTCGACCTCGAAGCTGGCCGATGCTGCGCGCAGCCCCGGCACGATCATGTCGACGATAGCCGAGGGCGCTTCGCCACGTGGATTGTCGGAAGTAACGCACGCGTAGTCCGCGCCGCGTCCAACCGCTTCGCCCATCGGCGCGCGTTTCGTCGGATCGCGATCGCCACCGCAACCGAAGACGCACAGCACCCGGCCGTTGCCGAGAGCTCGCACCGCCGCTAGCACGCGCGCCAAAGCGTCCGGCGTGTGCGCGTAGTCGACGACGACCAACACGTCGTCGTCGGGGCCCTCACAGCGCTCTAGCCGACCCGGCACTTGCGGCGCTCGCGAAAGCGCTTGGGCGGCGCCGACAGGCTCGAGGCCCAAGCCCACCAGCACGCCCAGCGCCAGCAGCAGGTTTTCCAGGTTGTGCTCGCCCAGCAGCGGGCTCGTGAGCTCACATTCACCCTGCGGAGTGACGACCTTGGCCTGGATACCGCGCGCCGAAAGCTGGCTGAAGGTGACGTGAACGTCGGCGCCTCGGCGCGCCACGGTGAGT
>JAYUYU010000471.1:0-2053 GCA_043752365.1 Myxococcales bacterium
GGAATTTGGGGCGGCAGGTACGGATTCTGGCCGGTGGCAAAACCCGTCCAATGCCGGGTCGAGAACTCGTAGAACTGATCCGGGCGATACATGAGCGGAATCGTGGGCTGCTGCTGCATGAAAATGACGTTGAGCTCGCGGTACGCCGCAGCGCGCTCGGCTGAATCGTTGATGGTGGGGATCTTGCCCAGGAGTTGATCGATGCGGGCGATGTAGCCGGGGGCCTTCGGGTCGTTGAAACGGCCCATGTTTTTGTAGACTTTTTCGCCTTCGGGCGCGAAGTCACGCGTGGTCATGATGGCTTCGAAGCGTGACCAAGGTTTGGAGGGACTCGGCGGCGAGGCCGGCGTGTTCATGATCATGTCGAAGTCGCCCTGGAACAGCATGTTCCAGAAGACGTTGCCGTCGACGAACTTCTCGCGCGCGTCGATGCCGGCCTCGCGCATGCCGCGTACCGCAATCTTGACGATTGCCTCCCAGTCGCTCCAGCCAGTGGGCGACTTGATGTAGACGGTGGGCACGCGCTTACCGTTTTTGTCGCGCGTCTCGACCAGATCACCCTTGTCGTTGAAGACCGATTTGTAGCCGGCTTCGGCCAGCGCCTGCTTGGCGCGCGAAAGACTGTGAGTAACGCCGTACTGCTTGGCGTCCTCGGCCGAGAAGTACGGCGCCTCGAGGCCGAACGGCATGATCAGGCCCGGCTGCAGCGGCTCGCTGTAGTTCGAGCCGGCCAGCTCGCGGATGTCGGTGTAGTTGATCGAGAAGGCCATGGCGCGCCGGTACGCCGAGTCGGAAAGCGCGCCGTGCTTCACGTTGATCAGCAGCATCGGCATCGCGGTTGGCGTGAAGTACGGGGCCTTGTCTAACCAAGCGTGCACGCCCTTCTCGGCCTTGCGCCAGATGCGCGGCACGAACGTGGACGACATGTCGAGCTTGCCCTGCCTTAGCGCGATGCTGAAATGGTCGTTACCCTTGTAAATCGGGTGCACGACGTAGCGCGGCACCGCCTGCTTGCCGTCGTGAAACACCTTGTTCCCCCAATAGTCGGGGCGGCGCTCGGTCACGATTTTCTCGCCGGAATACAGTTTCAGCTGGTACGGCCCGCTGATGACGGGGCCTTTGTCGAACTTTTCGTTCGTTACCGCTTCCAGGCCGACCTTTTGAATCATGGGCTCGAAGACGTGACGCGGAATGATGCGTACGTCTTGCAGCGAGTCGAGCACGACCAGCGGGTTGACGGCGTCCTTGGCGAGCATGAACTGCAGGCGGCGCGGGTAGTCGGGCGTGTCGGCCGGGGTGTCAGCGACTTCATTTCCGGCGGCGTCGAGCAGACGTACCGCGCTGATGTATTGCCAGACCGGGCCCATCGGCAGACCGCGGTTCTTGTCACCCAAGTCGAACGAGTATTTGACGTCCCAGCCGGTGACCGGCTTGCCGTCGCTCCAGCGCGCGTTGGGGTTCACCGTTACTTCGACGTTGTCGTCATGCTGCGCGAACGACTCGGCCAAGAGCGGCTGCATCTTGCCCGTGAGCGGGTTGTAGAGCAGCAAGGTCTCGTACATCAGGTTGATGGTGTTGACCGGCCACTGCACGCTGCTCTGAATCGGGTTGAACGTCGTCGGCTCGCCCCATTGCCGGCCGGCGACGTAAAGGGTTTCGGAGCGGGGCAGGCCGCCATCGTCGTCGCCGTTGGGTCCCTTGCAGCCGCTCTGGCTACTGGCGAGCGCACAGGTCAGCAGCACGGCGCCTGCCACCTTCTTGGAGAGTTCTCGGATCCTCATCATGGGGGTTGCTCGTCGTTCGTCACAGGCCCTGTACCTCGGCTGGATACGCACCGGAACCAGTTCCACACGCGGGGGCAGGGCCGCTTGCCCGACTTCGGGGACAACGCATCGGACCGTAACGTGCGGCCGGTCGAACTCAAAGGAGAATGCACGGAAACGGGGCTACCTCGGAAATAAATTTCGCTTGCCGCAGTGTGTCGTCGACTACCTTCCCTGATCCACGGAATGCAGCCGTCTTGCCAAACTCGACCGGCCAGCTCGCTCTCGCT
>JAYUYU010000472.1:0-5512 GCA_043752365.1 Myxococcales bacterium
CCGCATTGCGGTCACGCTAGCGGCAAGGCTCCCGACAACGGTGAGTGCACGGCCATCGCCCCTTGAACGCGACGGCTCGCTGAGGCGAACGGCCCGAAACGATAACCTCGTTTTACGCCGCTCCACTTGGCGCTTCGGGCGTAGTCGTGAAGTACGGCGTTTGACGACAGAAGTCGTCGAACGCCGTTTCTTTTTGCGGCGTGCGAGGGGGCCGGTTACGCTAGTCGCAGTGCTTCAGAGAGCCCTCGTTAGTTGTCTGCTGTTGGGCGCAGGGCTTGCTATTGCTTGCTCGGGCGACGACGCGCTCGACCGCAAGGGAGGCCCACTGCCCGACAGCTCGGATGGTGGCAGCAAAGGTATCGCTGGCGATGCTAGCGGCGGCGAGCCAGCGCTCGCGCTGCCGAGCTGTGTGCTGCAGGTCGTTCACGACAAGTGCCAGCGCTGCCACGGCAATCCGTTGCAGCATGGGGCGCCGGTCGCGTTCTTCACCGTGAACGACTTTCAGGCCCGGTACTTCGATAGCGACTTCGAGTGGTGGGAAATCGCGGCGGACCGCGTTGAGGCCGACAGTATGCCGTTTGTCTCCCTCAACAACGCGCCCAAGCCCCCGATGCCGCCCGTCGAGCCACTGACGCCGACCGAAAAGACGACCTTGCTCGATTGGCTGAAGGCCGGCGCGCTGCCCGACGACGGGACGGCTTGTCCGTGAGGCTCGCGCCGCACGAGTGACAAGGGAGTGACGAGGGCTGTCGACTGCTGCTGCCGATGATTCGTGCGACCCACGTCGACAAGCTGCGGCGCGCCCGGCGCGTCAGCCCTCGGGTCGTCGAGGGCACACCCAGCGAGCGCAGCTGCCTGACGCCTAAAAATAGAATGAGTTCAGCGCCTTACGAGGTGTGACAGCCTACGTCCGCCGTTCAGTTGACAACTGAACAGTCGAGCAGTACTAATCAGCTCCAACGACGCCGAGAGACGTCGGAACGATTCAAACGGGAGCCCACGCGGCTCCGCTGCAGGAGCTGCACCCATGGACGACAAGCGGAATTCTAAAGCGCTCGAGCTCGCGATTGCCAGCGTACAGAAAGAGTTCGGGGACGGCGCGATCATGCGCCTCAAAGACGGCGAGAAGATCGGCGGAGACGTCCAGGTCATCCCGAGCGGCTCGCTCGGCTTGGACATCGCGCTCGGCATCGGCGGCTATCCGCGCGGCCGTATCGTCGAGATTTACGGCCCGGAATCGAGCGGTAAGACGACGCTCACGCTGCACGCCATCGCCAACGTTCAGCGGCAGGGCGGCGTCGCCGCTTTCATCGATGCCGAGCACGCGCTCGACGTCGGCTACGCCAGGAAGCTCGGCGTGAAGACGGACGAGCTGCTCATCAGTCAGCCGGACTACGGCGAGCAAGCTCTCGAAATCGCCGACATGTTGGTGTCCTCCGGCGCGGTGGATTTGGTCGTCATCGACTCTGTCGCGGCGCTCGTGCCCAAGGCCGAAATCGAAGGCGACATGGGCGACTCGCACGTCGGTCTTCAGGCCCGCTTGATGAGTCAGGCACTGCGTAAGGTCACGGGCTCCGTGAACCGCTCGAAGTGCATGATCTTCTTCACCAACCAAATTCGCATGAAAATTGGCGTGATGTTCGGCAGCCCCGAGACCACGAGCGGCGGCAACGCGCTCAAGTTCTACGCCTCCGTGCGCCTCGACGTGCGCCGTATCGGCGCCATCAAGGAAGCGGGCCCGCCCGGCAAGGACATGGTCGTGGTCGGTAACCGCACCCGCGTGAAGGTCGTGAAGAACAAGATGGCGGCGCCCTTCCGCGAGGTCGAGTTCGACATCTTGTACGGCCAGGGCATCAGCCGGTCGGGTGAAGCGGTGGACATGGGTTCGGACGCCAACATCATTCAAAAAAGCGGCGCTTGGTTCTCGATGGACGGGGAGCGCATTGGGCAGGGCCGAGACAACGCCCGCACCTACCTCGAAGAGCATCCCGCGTTGATGGACAAGGTCGTCAGCAAGGTGATGGAGCACAACGGCTTGAAGCGCGGAGGTCCCGCTGGTGACGTTGCAGCCGGCACGACCGTCGCCCCCGTGGCGGCCAAGCCTGCTGCGCCCGAGGGCAAATCGGGAAAAGGTGAAGCCGGCGCTGGGCCGGCTCAAGCTGACACCAAGTCACCAAACGGCGCTCCTGCTCCGCAAGGCTCGTCGCCCAACGGCGCCAAGCGCCCCCCCAACGCTCGCCCCAGCTGAGCAAAAGTCCCAGGCAGCGGCCGACGTCGTTCCCTTGCAGCTGGCGACGTCGGCCGCGTGCATTTAGTGGGCAGGGTTTGCTCGGCGAGGCTGAGCACCCGGCTGCGGCTCAGCCGCCGGGGTCCCCAGACCCCTTCAACAGGGCACGCAGAGGAGACAAAGGTCATGGACCGCCGACGGCGGCCATCGGGCCGAATTTCTACGTTTATCCCGGGGGCCCAGTGGCCGAGAGCCTGGAATGGTTTTGGGGTCGCGGACTTACGAATACCTAGTCCAGTAGACTCATGGGTTTTCTTCAAGTGTTTGAAATGATTAGGAGATATGTGTTTCCTTGACGGGCCCCACAGCGACCCCTAGGGATGCCAGACGGCTCTGGTTTCCAATGGCTCCGCAGCTTCGATTCCCCTGGCACGCACCACCGGTTGGTCGCTTCAGTCGCGTTCGCGCGGCGGCTGCTGCACCGCGGATGGCGACTGCCGCCGTGCGTATCCCACAGCAGTCGATCCAGCTACCGATCAAAGGTCTGGCGAAGGGGCCGCAGATCTTCATTCACGAAGGTGCTCGGCAGGCGTTGGAGCGACGCTTGGAGCTCGCCTTCGGCGGCCCCGTGCAGCTCGGCGTAACCGACAACCGGCGGCGCATGGTCACGCAGACCAAGTCCCGCGGCCGGCTCAGGGTACGCCTGCACATGATGTTTTTGGGCGCCGAGGAGCGGGTCAAGATCGCCCTGGTTGCCTACGTGGTGCATGGCGACCGCGACGCATCTCAGGTGGTGGGCGAGTTCATCGAGCGGAACCTGCACAGCATTCGGGCGTCATGCAAGGCGCCTGGCCAGCTGCGCAGCATTGGCCAAGTGCACGACTTGGATGCGATTTCGCACGACGTGAACCAGCGCTACTTCGCCGGCACGGTGAGCGACGTGCTCATCACTTGGGGCCGCAAGACCCGGCCGCAAGACGGCAGCAAGCGGACCAGCATCAAGCTGGGTAGCTATAGCGCGACGGAGCGTCTGATCCGCATCCACCCGGTGCTCGACCAGCGCTGGGTACCTCGCTACTTCGTCGAGTACATCGTGTACCACGAGCTGCTCCATCACCTCGTGCCCGAGGCCCGAGTGTCTGGTCGTCTTCTGCTACACCCGCCCGAGTTTCAGCGCCGCGAACGCGCCTTCCAAAAGCTCTCCCGCGCGTTGACCTGGGAGCAAAAGCATATAGATCGGCTGCTGCGAGCTCGCTGAAGGCGGGGGGCCCTAGAGCTTCTGCGCGCCCCCTTTTCCAGCGCGCAGAGCCAAAACCGCTGCTCTCGCCCGCGTTCCCAGCGCGCAAAGCCAAAACTGCCGCTCTCGCCCGCCTCCCGAGTGCGCAAAGCTACGACTGCTGCCCGCTCTCGCCCGCCTTCCGAGCGCGCAAAGCTACGACTGCTGCCAGCTCTCGCGCTCGCTGCTCGCCGCTCGCCGCTCGAGCCGTGAGTCTTGATTCGGCGCGCGCTTTCGGGGCTTGCCCCGAAAGCATGGAACGCCCCCAGCCATACCTTGGCGTGAGCAGATCACGATCGCCCGAGTAGCCACGACTCAGGAACCGGCGAGACCGGCGCTTCGCTGTCCCATCAGCGAGCGAAGTACGCAGGACGCTTCAGCCACCAGCGGCAGCGAAAAAGAAGACGCAGCCCACCCCAACCTGCCAGGTCGCGCCTGAGACCTAAATCTCCAATGCGACACCAACAACCCAACTGCTGCTACCAACGTCGAGCACAGACTTCGAGCCAAACCCATCAAGCTGCGCGCGGAACCACTCGGCGAAGATGTAGGAGTTGTTGATGCCGGTAATACCGTCGGCCGAGACGGCGTCGTCCTCGTCGAGCACGTCGAGCAGGAACATGCCGCCGAGCGCGTAGGTGAGGCCGTAGGAGGCGCCGCGACCTACTTTGCCGTTGTACGTGGCACTGCGCTGGCCGTCGGTGGACCACCACATGGCGTAGCCCAGGCCGAGCTTGGCATACGGCACGAGCGGGATTTTGAAGCTCTTTGGCAGCACGTCGGCGCGGGCCACGCCAACCAAGTACATGGGCATGATGGCCAGGCGCGTGCTGGACGACGATACGCCGTTGCCGTCCGCGTAGCGGGCCTTGGCGCTGAATTTCGTGTAGCCCCAGCCAAGGCCTGGCGCGAGCGTTCCGAAGTGGGGGATGCGCAGCAGCTGCCAGTCGACTTCGGCGCCGAACATGTAGCGGTTGGACGTGCCGAAAGTTTCGCGAAATGGCGTGCTGCCCAGCTGGCTGTCGACCTCGGGCACGTAGCGGCCGAAGCGCAGCTCGAAGGCTGCTTCTTGCTTGGACTCGGATTGTTCACCGCGCTTGGCGCCGTAGCCGCCGAATTCGTCGACGCCTTGAGCGTGCGCCGCCGAGGTGGCGAGCAAGCAGACAGTCGTGGCGAGGGGGGCGAGCAGGCGCGCAACCTGGCGACTCATTTGCGCCTCCGCCAGAGCGCGCAGGCACCCAGCAGGAGCGCCATGCCCATCGCCATGGCGTCGCGGTGCGCCGGCGCGAAGCTGCAGTAGCCGCCGCCCGCTTGGCCGCCCGCTTCGTTGTACGCCTCGAAGAAACCGGTGGTGTCCTTCGGAATGTTGCACGCCAGGGCCGAGAGCACGCCAATGTTGTTCACGTTGTCTTCCGCCGCGACCGCGACGACGTATTCGGTGTCGTTCGTGAGCACCGGTGATGTTTCGCCGCCGGTGGCACCCTGCGCGGCAATCTCGCCGCAGTCGATGGCGCCGGCGGGCGGAGGCTCGCCGGCAATCAAAATGGCGGAATGACAGTCCGAATCGCTGACGGTGGTTGCCGCGCTGCCGGCCGTGCCGCTGGTGCCCGCGGGGGCCGCTGCCACCGTGCCGCCAGAGGCCATGCCGGCGACGTCCGTGCCTGCGGTCCCGCCCGTGTCCGTGCCGCCAGCCGTGCCTGCGGTTCCGCCGGCGTCAGCGCCAGTCGTGCCTGCAGCTCCGCCTGTGTTGGTGCCACCCGTGCCACTCACGGCCATGACCGGCGGTTCACCAATCGGGCTGCAGTAAAACTTGTAGTGCAGCAGGTTGGTTTCGCTGGGCGGTGCCGTGAAGCTGGTGACCAGCGTGCCATCGCCCGAGGACGCGGTAACGCCCGTCGGCGGCGGCGGTGCCTTGGTGTCGAAGCTGAAATCCCACTGGCCTTTGCCGGTGGCGACCGTCATGTTGGTCGACGTATCCGAGACCACGAAGTAGAGCGAGCGGGTTTGCA
>JAYUYU010000473.1:0-5509 GCA_043752365.1 Myxococcales bacterium
CGAGTGGCGCCCACGTGTCGACCGCTTAGGTCGACAGTATAGCTGGCGTCGAGCATCAAACCTCCCGCCTGGCGACTCGCCGCGACGAGCACGAGGCTGGTCGCGCTCGCCGCCGCAATCCAGGACTTGCTCGGCGCTAGGGTGGGCTTGGCGACCGCCACGATACTCAGGCCGTCTACCGGGAGCCCGGACACCTCGAACCCACTGCCACTCGCCTGCTCCAAAATGGCGACGGAGCTGCCCGCGTCATCTTGACCATTGGCTCCACCAGCGGCATCCACCGCGAGATCTGCAGCGCGGGGGGTGGGCAAGAGAACGGCTAGATCGCCAGCGAGCTCGATCCTGCCGTAACGACCGTCCAACGGCTTGAGCGTTGCGCTCAAGTCCGGATGCACGAGCACGAACGTCGAGTGCTCAGCATTGGCCGCCCGCGTAAGCAGCGCCAAATGAGGCCCCGAACGAGCATCTACGCCACGCGCGGGCAAGGTCGCTGCGTCCTGAATGCTGCCGAATGAGTCTGGCAGCTTGCGCGGCACGGCGCACAGCGTGTCGAAGGCCACGAGCTGCCCCGTTTGCGGCTTGAGGAACGCTAGCATTTGTCCTACTCGGTACGGGCTAGCAGCGAATGGCGCTGGTTGCGGGTCCGGCCGCGTGATGAACGGATCCGAGCAGGCCAGAAGTGCGCAAGCCAGCAGCGTTGGAGACCACCTCATGGCACGACTTTCTGCGTGGCGGCGTTGGGATTGACTCGCTCGGTCAGGCGAAAGTCCAACTGTCGGAAGATTTCGTAGGAGCTCGGAGAGATCGCGGCCTGCCCCGCACGAGCAACGAAGAGCACGCCGCCGTCGCGCCGTGTCAAACCCACGTAGCCGATGGCGCCGCCTGCAGACACCGAGCCCACGTGGTTTGCCGCGTCCGTGAGATCTATTCGTCGCTGGTTGTCCAACCCTCCCGTTTCGAAGGGAGTAAACAGCCGCAGCTGCCTGCTTGCGCTAGTCGCGCTGCCCAGCGCTACCAGCACGGCATTTCCAGCATCGAACGCCGCCATGCCCTGAACGGGCAGCGACGAAAGGCGCACCTCGCTGGCCAAGGTGGCCAGGTCCACCACCGAATAGGCTTCTGTTTGGCCCAATGGAGATAGCGGTTCGAGCACGTGCGACACGACGGCGATGCCATTGCAGCAGCTTTCCGGGGTCGCTCCCCGGGCAGGCTTGCAGAACAGCTCGGCCGATTTGATCTCGCGCGTGAGCGCGATCGCGCTGGCGGCGAAGGGCGAGAGCTCGAGCTTGGTCAGTGAGTTATCACCGGGAGTGTAGGCGACGCCGCAGTCATTCGTGGCTCCGAGCTCAATACTCGTGCTGGTGAACGGCATCCTTTCCTCGGGGTTGCCCGAAGTTGGCAAGCCGTAGCGTGCAAGCTGCCCAGCAGCAGCTACCAGCACGAATCGTCCCTGGCTGCCAGCGACCACGCGCGCGTTCGCAAACTCGCCTTGCGCGCCGCTCGCCCCGCCTTCCCCCGCCGTGAGCTCACCGCCGACGGCCCCAGCGCCGCCCTCGCCGCCACCTCCTGCCCTCGGAGCCAGCTCGGTCGAGGCCAACTCGACCTGCTCACCCGAATCGCCATCGACGACTAGCAGGCGTTGACCGACCTGCATGACCAGGAAGTCTCCAGCAGCCGTCTTCGACAGCTCCAGCACGCTCCCTGGCTCTTCCGAGAACGGCGCAGCCGTGGGCACGTCGGCTGCCAAATCGAGGCGAATCAAACCTTGTAGAGAATGCACGTAGGCGGCGCTAGCTCCCAGCAGAACCTGATGAGGACTGCTACCGACCTCTAGAGTCGACACGTCCTTTTGCGTCGCCGTGCAACCGGTCACGGCAATGACTGAGAGTGAAGTGGTGGCCTTCGCGCCGGACGAGTCGTAAGCCAGGACACGGGTGACGTCCCCGGTCGTATGGATGGCGCTGCTGTCGGCGGGATGCGGGAGGGTGAGCGAGCTGAGCCGCCCGTCGGCGCAAACCAGCACGAGCGTTTGCCGTCCCGGCATCAAAGCGACCGCGAAGTCGCGCTCCAATGAGGCGTTCAAGACGCGCCGGCCAGGCGGCAGCATGACATTGCGCGGGGGTGCGGCCTTGGCCGGCGGAGCAGCGAGCGCGAGAATGGAGAGTGACGCGGCCGCGTCGTTGACGGCAAACAAGTGCGCGCTCCCGATCGCGTACGAGTCAGCTTCGAGCTTTTCTACGGTTGGCTGAAAAACCGGAGTCGAGCCTGATACCGTGCCCTGTCGTGAAGGCGAAGCAGCGTGTTCGGCGCTCACGGTCGATGAGCGCGGCTCGAAATCGGAACAGGCCAGCGGCACAGAGCACGAAACCGTTAGGGCGACGATGAGCGTTCTCATTCTTCCTCTAGAAAATCGGAGCGTTCATCGAGCCCCCGCCGCTTGGCGAGCGCACGAATACCAGGCCGGCTTGGGCGTACCACCCGACGCCCGGCGTATTCCAATGGTCGCTACCAAGCTTCAGCTGGTTCGAGAACCAAAGCGTGGGCCCCCCGCTCACCCGCAGCACGACGGGGCCCGCTTGAACCGACATGCCAGCACCCAACGAAGGCACGAAGTGCTGGACGAAGGCCGTGCCGCCGCCGCGGTTCAGCGCGGGAAAGAGCATGGCGAACTTGGCGTCGATATCCCAGGCGAGCAAGCTGCCGTACTTGCCTCCGAGTGGGAAAGTGACCGTAGGAGTTAGCAGCACGCCCGCGTTGCCCTGCTCGCGGGTCGAAAGGAACCAGCCCAAATCCATGCCGTATCGCAAAAAGCGCTTGTAGATGGCAAAAGAGTACGTAGGCGCCCAGACATGCTCGAAGTCGTTGACGCGAGCCATGTCCGTGAAGCCGAAGTCGTGGGTCACCACGTACTTGGCAGGCTCTTGCACAAGCAAGAGTGAACGCCACTCGCTTTCCTCAGTCCGTCCCTCTCGGACGCAGTCTGCCGCGTGTGCTGGCGGGACGATGGTCTCGGCGGGTGGCGGCAAGAAGGGTTGACCGGCCGCTTCGGCCTCGGTCGCCCAGTCGCGAGCAAATTGCACGTCCACAGCCCTGTTTCTCGTTGCGGAAGCCGCACTGTGCGCCCTTGCGACTGCCGTGGAGCAACGTTCGTCGGCTTCCGTGGGAATGCGCAGGGCCGCGTTCCTCTCGAGCGAGCGATTGCGCTGCCCCACCACGAAAGCCATCAAGAAGTCGAGGATGGACGCCTCTGTCGCGAACCAAACGCGTGCGCGCCCTTCCTCGTCGTCTTCTTCCTCGCTACCGTTCTTCTTCCATAGGTGGTCGTCCCCGAACGAACGCCATTCACGCCCTGCGCCATCGCGCATCAGCTTGCCGCGCGAGTTGTCCCGCCCGTGAAGGGCGTGAGCGGCGCTGGGCGTGGACGATGGTCGGTTGAACCCGCTATGCCCCGCTGCGAAGGAATCCTGCAAAAAGTGGTCAGCGTAGGCATTCAGGTAAAACGCAACCCAGAAGGCGTCCACCTGCTCGAGGTAAGTTGCCTTGTGTGCAGCAGCCACTGCGGCATTTAGCGACTGCTTGTGGTGCGAGCGCCATTCGATGGGAGCGACTGGATGGAAGTGATCGGCGTTGTGCGAGGCGCGGAGCAAATAGCCGACGAGATCCTTCGCAGCGATGTTCGAACGGATCCCCTGTGTATTCTCCGCATCAAGGTGATCGCCGGACAGCGCAGCAAATTGGCCATATTGAACCGAGGTGGACGCGTCGCCCGGGCAGGCGATCTCCAAGCGCTGTCGTTCCTCCTTTTTCAAGAGATGCTCGAAGTCGTGCCCTCGCAGCTCGAGGCAAACCTGCGCGTAAGCTGTGCGCCCGAGCCAGCGATGCTCGTCATAGCTCCAAGCGTTAGCCGGGGCGGGCCAAGTGGCAAGCGCCAGCAGGGCGAGGCACGCCAGACGTACCGCATTACACTGCACGCCAGAAGCTCGCAAATTCCACGAACGCATGTTCAATTCAAGGCACGTACTTGATGCCGATGCCACTTTCGATGAACTGCGAATAGAAGGCGAATGGCTTATTGTCGTAGTCCGTCGGGCGCGTCTGATCGAGCCAGCTGTAGTACGTGAACTCGTCCCCTTCGCCCCGGTCACGGAAGGCCGCGGTTGCGCGCCAAGACACGCCGGCGGTGAGCGCGAGATGGGTGGAAAGGCCTGGAAAGCCTACCCCCAGCTCCAGCTTGGGATTGATGAAATTGTTCCAAACTCGGCCCGCCTCGTTTGGAGCGGGGGACTGCTGGCGGAACGCGTTTTCCGACAACGGCCCGAGTAGATCCACGAGCGAGAGCGTGGCCCCAACATGGATGGCCTGGGTGTAGCGCAGACGAGCCTGGATCGTCAGCCAATCCAGCACGGCGAGGTAGCGAAAGCCGTTGGTGGTCGACTCGTTGATGTAGCCGGGGCTCCACGAAAAGCGTAGCGAGGGCGTAGGGAAGAAAATGGCAGAGACGAACGTGCGGTCGAAGCCGGTTTTTGGACCCTCCGTGCGCAACAGTTCGAACGCAGCGCTCCGGAAGGCCTCCCGCATCGATTCGGTGACCGCGCCGTCCTCCGAAGCCATAACGTAGGAGGCCAGCGTGGCGGCAAATCGCCCATAGCGACTGATTGTCTCCTGCTGCTGGCAGTCGGGCTCATTCTTCTGCGCGGCGTCCGCACCAGGAGGCCCCGCGACAGCTCCTTCCGCGGCAAATTGGTCCTTGAGCGAGAAAGAAGTTACGGCCTCTTCTCGTTTGAAGGGCGTCAGGATGTCGTTGCAGTCTTTTTTGGTCTTGAGGACCGAGAAGGCCGCGCGAAGCGCTTCGACGGCTACCGCCCGGGCGTCGCCACGATCCGCCGCAGCCAGCAGGTCGCGCGCGTTCTCGTTTCGCACCAAACCCAGCAACGCGAGGCAGGCCTTAGATTTCTTGCAGGCCGTATTGAACTGCGGCAGAGCCTCCCGCAGCATGAGCTCGGTCATGGCGCGCGGAGCCAACGCCGCTTTGCCAGACTGAGTTAGGATTTGCCACTCTCGAACGATGATGCGCACGTCGGCCAGCAGCCGCGAATTCGCCGCCGCGAGCAGGTCTTTCACCGCCGTATCGTCCACCCAAGGAATTTCCTTGAGCAGCGGATCCTTGAGATAAACGGCGAGCAGGCCGTTGAGCTCTTCGAGCTGCGGCGCGCTGTTGAGACCGTGAATCTGACCCAACAAGTATGCCAAAATGCGGCGAAGGTGATCCTCGGCCGGGCCTTTCTGCCCAAGAGCGAAGTCGCGCACAGCCAGGGCAAATTCGCACGGCACGAGCTTGTCATCCACGGTGGCATTCCCGTGACACTTGTCCTCGAGCAGTGGGCGCCCGATGGACACCTGCGAGCGAGCAAAGTAGTACGGCCCATTCGCGGCCTTGACGTCCGTAGCGCAGTCCGTGGAGTTGAGCTTGGGCGCCTGTTTCGCGAGAAATTGGCGCAAATCTAGGCTT
>JAYUYU010000474.1:0-5506 GCA_043752365.1 Myxococcales bacterium
CTCACGCCCGATCACCTGGCGCAGGGCGCGCTCGAGTTGATGGTGCGGCTCGCCGCAATCTTGGCGGAGATCGTGGGGCTGGACGGCGTGAACCTGCAGCCCGCCGCTGGCGCGCAGGGCGAGCTGACCGGGCTGATGATGATGCGCGCCTACTTCAAGAAGCAGGGCCGCGCGCCGCGCAAGGTGTTCATTCCGGACAGCGCTCACGGCACCAACCCGGCTAGCTGCGCGCTGAACGGCTTCGAGGCCGTGCCGTTCGCGTCGGGTTCGCGCGGCGTTGTCGAGCCAGAAACACTGGTGGCCGCCATCGAGGCGGCCGGTGGCGAGGTTGCGGGCTTGATGATGACCAACCCCAACACGCTGGGTTTGTACGAGAGCGCGATGCCCAAGCTGTGCCAGTTGATTCACGAGCGTGGCGGCTTGGTCTACGGCGACGGCGCCAACATGAACGCCGTGTTGGGTCGTGCGCGCCCCGGTGACGTGGGCGTCGACGTGATGCAGTACAACTTGCACAAGACCTTCACCACGCCTCACGGCGGTGGTGGCCCCGGCTCCGGTCCGGTGGCGTTCCGCGCCATTTTGGAGCCGTTCCAGCCGACGCCGGTGGTGCGGCGCCAGGGCGACTCTTACATCGTCGATCGCGACCGACCGGACAGCGTCGGCATGGTGCGCTCGTTCTTGGGAAATTTTGGCATGATGGTGCGCGCCTATACCTACATTCGTGAGCTTGGCGCCGACGGCCTGCGCGAGGTGAGCGACATGGCCGTCCTGAACGCCAACTACGTAGCCGCGCGCCTCCGCTCTCACCTGGCCCTGGCTTACGAAACGCCCATGCTGCACGAGGCCGTGTTTACCGATCGCGCGATTGAAGCCGAGACGACGGTGAAGACGCTCGACATCGCCAAGCGCTTGATCGACTACGGCTTCCACCCGCCGACCGTCTACTTTCCGCTGGTCGTGCGCGGCGCGCTGATGATCGAGCCGACGGAGACCGAGACCAAGCAGACCATCGACGCTTTCTGCGACTCCCTGCTCGCCATTTTGGTCGAAGCCCGCGAAAACCCGGAGCTGCTCAAGACCGCGCCCCACCTGACGCGACTGGGGCGGCTGGACGAAGCGCGCGCCGCCCGCAAGCCGCGCCTGCGCTGGTCTCCGCAAGAGTAGTAGTGAGTAGTGAGTAGTGAGTAGTGAGTTGTAGTGCTGGCTTCGCCAGCTCATGTCTCGACTCAAGGCCGTGGGTGGATTGCTGCTGCTGCTCACCGCCGAAACCCTCGCCATGATCGGCAGAGATGATCAGGTAGGTGCGGTCAGTCAGGCCCTTTTTAGCTGTTTTTCGGCAACATCGCCCTGAAAGAGGCTGGCTACGAGATCCCCGAACAGAAGTTCTGAGCGCTGGAGCGACAAACGGTTTGCTTGGACAACGACTAGCGGGCGCCGGCAAGTCACCGGTCCCGCCCGCATTGATGGCGATGGCCGTGTTGCTGCAGGCGTACGCCGGCGCGTGCGACGCAGAAGCTGTAGAGCTTACAGTGGTAGACCTGCGATGGCAGCTTGTCCTGGACTGCTTGGGCGCTGAAGAGCCCGCCTTTTCACAAGGAGCGCTGCACGATTTTCGAGCGCGCTTGATCCGCACCGACACGGTTCGGCCGCATGACGATGATCCGAGCGTTGCCTCGCTGGTCGGCTTGGCGTCGGCCGGCGAAGGGCAACGAACCTACGACGTTGCCGCGCTGCCCGAGCGCGGTGGGCTGGCTCACGCATCCAGGGTTCGTCGCCGGCATGGGAGACACAGGTCGGCAAAATCGTGCATCGAGGGATCACGCTCATGGTCAAGTTGATGTGCCGGCAGCCTGGTCTCATCCGTCTCGGCCGGCCTCTGGTTCACCTACGGGGCGCCCTCGCGCTACCCCAAGCGACCTGCAAGCATACGCCCGAAGAGCTGACCGCGATTCTAGCTTGAGACTCGCGGTCGCCAGCTGGCGGCCGATCGTACAAAAGTAGGCTAGGCCTATCCTACTACCGTCCCCACCCGTTCGATTCTGCTGCAATCCCGAGAAAAACCACCAGGACGTCGGTTGGCCTTAAGGCCATGCGCCTCATGGTCGCTACGTCGTCGGACGACCTACACCGCCGCAGAGGGAAATAGCGCAAAGTGTTGCCAGACGGCGAAACTCTGCCGTAGGCAGCGGCAAGTCCGCTCAGTTCGACTCCGGGAAAAACATGCTCTTCAAGAAAACTCGCGCTTTTGTGCTGGCGGCGCTCGTGATAGTAAGCCCGGCTTGCCTTGTCGACGCGGACAATCGCTGTGGGCAGAATCAGGAATACGACGAGCCGAACGCGCGCTGCATCTGCGCATCCGGCTACTCGCTGGACGGCGGGCGCTGTGTGGCCTGCGGCCCGAACGAGGTAACCTTGGGCGGCAGCTGTGTGTGCGCCGAAGGTTTCACGCGCAAGTCCTCTGATGCGGACTGCGAGGAGAACGCGGCGCTAGGGCAAAGCTGTGAAGCTGACGAAGAATGCACCAGCCCGGAGTACCCCTATTGTCGTAAAGACGACCGCGCCAATCCCGGATACTGCACTTCGACTGATTGCGATAGCGGCAGCAGCTGCTTGGGCAACTATGCCTGCAACACGCGCGAAGCAACGAGCTTTTGCGAGCATCCGCCGGAAGGCATCGGCACCGGGTGTGCTGACGACAAAGATTGTAGCGGTTTTACCGCCAGCTACTGTGAGGCCGTTGTGTCGAAAACCTGCGTCGTGAACGATTGCGCGCCCGACCCGAACAAGTGCCATGGGGATTGGGTCTGTTGCGACATAGGACTACTCGGCCAATCGCTCTGCATACCCCCATCTGAGCTCGACGCAGGAAAATGTCCAGCTGGCGGAACTCTGATTTCACGGGGCAAATAGCTATGGTCGCTTTATCCATGAGGCTGCGTGCCGCGCTATTAGCGCTCGGCGTGATCCTGCGGGCGCACTCGGCCCAGGCCGCCGAAGGGACGGCCGAGGCGGACCAACCGGCCCAACCGGCGGAAGCGGCCCAACCGGCGGAGGCGGTCCAGCAGGCAGAGGTGGCCAAACCGGCAGAGGCGGCAGAAGCGGCAGAGGCAGCAGAGGCGGCTCCGCTTGAGCTGGCGGACGAGCAACCGGGTGCGAGCGAAGCTTTGATCGACGGCGAGCTCCTGAAGATCTATGGCTTTGCCGACGTCGGCTACCGCCAGCTGCTGGTGCCAAAGACGAGCCCCTGGCTGGTCTATCTGCACCGGCACCCCAGCGTCTTCGTCGGAAACCTCAACTTCTACTTTGATTCGCAGCTCGCGGAAAGATGGCGAGCCCTGGCTGAAGTTCGCTTCACTTATCTGCCTCAGGGCGGGTGGCGCACCAGCGACGAGGGGATCGTCGAATACAAAAAGGCGAGCTCGAGCGACTACACGGATTTCACGCGCGACCGTTCGGTTGGTGGCGTCATCATCGAACGCGCTTTCGTCGAGTATCGGGCCGCCCCGTTTCTTTCCTTTCAGGCCGGGCAATTCCTCACGCCTTACGGCATCTGGAACGTCGACCACGGCTCACCAGTGATCATCGGCGTGTCACCGCCGTTCATCATAGGCGCTCAGCTACTCCCCAAATCCCAGGTCGGGCTACTGGGTTACGGCAGCGTGGGGGTGGCCGCCGACCTCGAGCTCGGTTACGCGCTCGCCGTGTCGAACGGACGCACCGATCTCATCGCCTACGAGGACTTGGACTCGAACAAGGCAATCACAGCCCGTCTCTCGCTGACCTATCGAAAGCTCGGTGAGCTGACGCTGGGCAGCACATTCTTCACCGGCGAAACGACCGACAATTCACGCACTTTTTACTTCGATCCAGGACCCAAGAGTCGCGAGATCATCAAGTATCAGCTGCGCGAGAACAGCCTGGCCTTTGACGTTCGCTACGTGTATCGCGACTTGCAGGTTCAAGCGGAGGCGATCATCAACGACCGTAAGTTCAAGAACGACCTGAGGTTCGAGGTCAACGGTGGACTCGAGCCAGACCGAAGAAACGCCGGCGGTTACGCTTTGGTCGGTTACCGGACTCCGCTATTTGGAGTGATGCCCTATGTTAAGGGCGAATACAGCCCCGACAGAGGAGTTCAGTCCATCGGTGTCGACAAGAATGTCCTACTAGGTACTTTCGGCTTGAACATACGACCGGTGCCGCGAGTAGTCCTCAAAGCCGAGTACGTGTACGGCTTCTTTCCTGGAGCGAAGCCCGACAGTTTTGCCGACAACCCCCTATCTGGCTTCGACTTCCAGGTGGCCTGGGCATTCTGATGAGCCATCCCTATCCTGTGACCCGAAGAGGTATGCTGACGCTGCTGGCGACCGCGGGTCTCGTCTCCGCGTCCCGCAACGCGCTGGCCGGTGAGGAGCCCATCGCCATCGTCATGGGCTCGAGCAGCGGGCAAAAGTCGATCACGCTAGATCGCCTGCGTCGCGTATTTCTGGCCATACCAGCCAACGACGACGACGGTAACCCCTTCGTGCCGATCAATCAGGCGCAGTCTTCGATGGCTCGCGGCAGGTTCGATGAGCGCGTGCTCAGCATGTCCCGAGAAGCGGCGGCACGCTACTGGGTGGACCAAAAGCTTCGCGGCAAGCGACCGCCCCGCTCCGCTGCAACGAACGCTATGGTGCGGCGCGCGCTGCAAGAGCTACCCGGCACTATCTCCTATCTGCCGGTCAGCGCCGCGGCGTCCCTCCGCATTCTGACGGTCGATGGCAGGCGTCCGTCGGACGTCGGCTATGCTCTGCTCTGACGGGTTGAGGGCCGCCCTCCAGTCGTAGCGCTCGCCGTTTCTCGTCCGAACTGATCTCGCAAGTTGGCGCTCCACCGCCAGCGACAATTCGGCACTGCTCTTGGGGAGCTTTGACGGGGGTTGGTGACGTCGATAGGGCGACCGGCCCTTGGCATCGCCGCTCGGCCCCCCGCGCTTCGTCAGAGACGAGCCCGCGCTCGCCGGTGTGCTACTCGGCCTCAAGCTGACGTGTTGCCTCCACTGCCGGCGCACCGGCGCGCTCATCGGTCACGGATTGCTGCGCGGCTACGCTGAGCAGGATTCCGAAGTGGTGGTGCGCGGTCGGCGCGTTTTCTGTTCGAATCGAGGTCGGCGGCCTGGCTGCGGTCGGACCTTCTCGGTACTCTTGTCGACGGTGCTCTACGGCTTCGTGGTGCGGACGCTCACGCTGTTTCGCTTCGGCAACGCCGTCCTGAACGGCCTGACGCGACGCGCGGCGTGGCTGACCAGGCTGCACGCTGTCCTGTCACGATCGAGCGCGTACCGGCTGTGGCAGCGGCTGCACGAGGCCCAAAGCACGCTTCGGACTCGCCTGCCGGTAGAGGCGCCCGCACCAGCGTGCAGCGCCACGCGCCGGCGTACTCGTCAGCCGGGCGCAGAACGCGCCGCGAAAGGACCCCTGTCATGCAAAGAGTCAGCAGCTATTTGAAAATGCGCGTGCTCGGC
>JAYUYU010000475.1:0-2046 GCA_043752365.1 Myxococcales bacterium
TGGTAGTCGGGCCCAAGCTCAAACTTTACGGCATGGTAGCGGGCATTTTCGTGCTGGGCGCGGGCGCAGGCGCGGCTTCGGGCTACGCGGTCGCGAACAAGCGCTTGGCCGACGTGCTGAAGGAAGATCGGCCCGGCATGGGCGACGCGCGCCGTATGGAGGGACTTTCGGCCCAGCTCGATTTGACGCGCGACCAACGGCGTCAGGTGCGCCAAATAATGGACCGGCACCGCGACGAAAATCGCGCGCTGTCGCGCGCCATGGTCGAAAAGTGCGGCGGCGAACTTTCGGCGCTGCGGGCGCGCGTCGACGCCGAGATCCGCGCGGTCTTGACGGAACCGCAAGCCAAGCGCTTCACCGAGCTGATGGAAAAGCGCGGCAAACGTTTTCCGCTGGGTGGCCAGGGCCCGCGCTTCCGCAAGGGTGACTGACAGCGCCCGGCGTCGATGGTACGTCGCCGCTCGATGCGTTTTGCAACGACTCTAGGGCTCGCGTTCCTTTCGGTTGGTTGCGCCAGCGCGACGCCGCCTGTCGCCGCCCGCGCCGTGCCGGCCCCCGCCAGCACCAGCGTCGCGCAGCCATCAATCAGCGGCGTGCCCGCAGCCCAGGGCCCCCAGGCATTGCCCGAGCTAGCCAAGGAGCTCGAGGCCGCTGGGGTGACCGGTACGATTGCGCTCTACGACACCCAAGACGGCGTGCTCGGCTGTAGCGATCTGAAAAAGTGCCAAAAAGCAGTCACGCCTGCGTCGACCTTCAAAATACCGCACAGCATGATCGCGCTCGAAACCGGCGTCGTGGAGGGGCCGGACACGATGCTGCCGTGGGACAAGCAGAACTACTGGAACGACAACTGGAACAAAGACCTGACGTTTCGGGAAGCGTTTCGCGTCTCGTGCGTGCCTTGCTACAGAGCGATCGCGCGCAAGGTGGGGGAAGCCGGCGAACGCGAGTGGCTGAACAAGCTGGCGTACGGCAACCGCGATGCTTCGGGCGGCGCCGACAAGTTTTGGTTGGACGCCGGGTTGTTGATCTCGCCGCTGGGGCAGATTGATTTTTTGCGGCGCTTCGACGACAACCAGCTGCCGATTTCGGCCAACACCGCGGACTTGGTGCGCGACATCATGACGCTCGACGTGACCGATAAGTACGTGCTGCGCGCCAAGACCGGCACTGCGGGCACGCCCGAGGAATCGCGCATGCTGGCCTGGCTGGTCGGCTGGCTCGAAGCCGGCAAGCGGCGTGTTTTCTTCGCACTACTGCTCGACGGGAACGCTCCGGGTGTCGACCCCCTGCAGGTGCGTCGCCCGCTGATCGAGCGGATCCTGAAATCGAAAGGCTTGATGTAGGCCTGTAAGACGCGGGTTGCTGGCGCGTTGAGCCGGAACAGGCGACCTAGGGGTGCCGCCTGCAGGTCCTGCTCAGATGAACAAAATCCTTTCGAGTCGCGGGTTTGTGATGGCGGTGGCGTTGGGGCTCACGGGCTGCTCGCTAGCGCGCGAGTCGGCACCTGCCGCGGCGCGCGAGGTCGCCGCCAAGGGCGGCGGGCAAGCGGCTGCGGCGCCAGCTGCCGACGCCGCGAAGGCGGGCAGCATGCCCAAGCTGTCGCGCAAAGTGATCCGCAACGCCGAGCTTGCCATCGAGGTCGCGTCGCCCGCGGCCGCCGAGTCGAAGGTGAGCAGCCTGGTCGAGCAGCTGGGCGGCTACGTCGCCAGCTCCGAGCGCGAGGTAGTGGCCGACGAGGGCGCACGCGCGGAGGCGCGCGTCAGCCTTTCGCTGCGCGTACCGGCCGAGCGCATGGGCGAAGCCTTGCGCGAGATCAAGCGGCTGGGCCGCGGCGCCGAGACGGAGAAGATTGGCTCGGAGGACGTGACCGACGAATACATCGACGTCGACGCGCGTATCACCAACCAACGCCACCTGGAGCAGCAGTTGGTCAGCATTTTGGCGACCGCCAACAACGTCGATAGCGCGCTGAAAGTGCACCAGGAGCTGACCGCTGTGCGCACCGAGATCGATCGCTTGGAGGGCCGCAAGCGCTTCTTGGAA
>JAYUYU010000476.1:0-2046 GCA_043752365.1 Myxococcales bacterium
CCATCGCTCGAAAACGCGTTCATGGCCGGCGCCGCCATCGTCTTCGATCCGCTCGGTATTGGCCCAATCGTCGGAGTTACTGGCGGGCTCGAAGCCGGCATCACGCGGCGCCTGTCGCTCCACCTCGATGCCTTTGCGCCCGTCCGTGCGCGCCACCTCGTTCGCACTGATCGGACGCTTGAGGTCGACGTTGCCTGGCTACGCGCCGGCGCCAGCCTCGCCTGGCCGCTCTGGATGACCGACGTCAAAGCGTCACTCTCGGCCGGCCCGGCCTTGGTGTGGGCTGAATCTCACGCGCAAGCTCCCCTAATTGGGGCCGCACGCCGCAGCGGCGCGTTCGTCATCTCGGCCGGCGGCGCGCTCGAGCTCCCGCGTGACAGCTCCTGGTTCCTGCGTGGCTACTACGAGGTCGGCACTATCCTGCCGCGCATCAACGTCGTCACCTCGCTCACCGACACCGAGCACCTCGGGCCACTCCTTTTCCAGCTCGGCGCCACGCTCGGCACCCGCTGGAGCGGCTGAGTTTTAGCCCTCGTAGCCCCTGCCGGGCTCGCGGCCATTTTCTGACGGCGCCCCGCTTCGTAGGCCGGCTGGTGCGGCGTTTCCTAAAAATCAGTGCGTGCGTGATGTCGGCCCCCCGGCGGCCGGGGCCGACGTAGCTACGTCAGCCGGTTTCGTTCGCCCGGGAAGGCCGCGGGCTGCGGTACAGTGCGCGCATGACCGTGGCACGCCTACTGCAAGCTCTTAGGCTTCTGGTTCCCTTTGGCGTTCTGGTGCGCACCAAGCCCCGCCACTTTCGGGAGATGTTGCGGGTGCTGTGGGAAAACCGCGGTCGCTGGCTGTACGCGTGGCGCATCCTGCGTCATGGCGTGTGTGACGGCTGCTCGCTCGGCCCCCGGGGCCTGCGCGACGACGTCATTCCGGGCGTGCACCTGTGCCTCTCGCGACTGAAGTTGCTGCGCTTGAACACGATGGGCCCGATCCCCGACGCCGCCCTTGGTGATTGCGCCGCGTTGCAACGGCTTTCCAACGAACAACTACACCGCCTTGGCCGCGTGCCCTACCCATTGATTCGGCACAGAGGCGCGCCAGGCTTCAGCCGTATTTCCTGGGAGGCAGCTACGTCGCTCATCGCGGAGCAGTGGCTCGCTGCCGATCGCGATCGCGTCGGCATGTTCGTGACCAGCCGCGGCATCACCAACGAAACTTATTACACCCTGCAGAAGCTCGCTCGGATTGGCGGCACGCCCCACGTAGACACCTGCGCTAGGCTCTGTCACGCGGCCTCTAGCGTCGGCCTCAAGGAAACCATCGGTTATGCGGCGCCCACGCTTTCCCTCAAGGATTGGCTGGGGGCCGAGCTGATTGTGATCATCGGCAGTAACCTGCCGAACAACCAGCCAGTGTCCACGAAGTACCTGCACTACGCAAAGAAGCGTGGCGCGCGCGTGGTGGTGGTCAACCCGTTTCGAGAACCCGCTCTGGAGCGCTATTGGGTCCCTAGCGTTGCAAGCTCTGCCCTCTTCGGCACGAAGCTGATGGACGATTTCTTTCCCGTGCGGCCCGGCGGCGATATCGCGTTCATCAATGGAGTGCTGAAGGCGTTGGACGAGCTGGGAGCGTGGGACGACGCCTTCATTGCTACCAGGACGAGCGGAGCGGAAGAGCTGCGGCAATCGCTGCGACGGGAGAGCTGGCCGGAGTTGGTCGAAGCTGCGGGGTTGTCAGAGAGCGACATGCGACGGTTTGCCGCTATCTACGCCTCGGTGAAGTCGGCGGTGTTCGTGTACTCCATGGGCCTGACCCAATACGAGTTCGGCGTGCAAAACGTGAAAAGCGTGGTCAACTTGGCGCTTGCGCGAGGCATGATCGGCAAGCCAAACACCGGGATCATGCCGATCCGTGGCCACTCGGGCGTTCAAGGCTCCTCGGAGTGTGGCGCCGACCCCGACAAGCTGCCCGGGGCCGTACCGCTGGACGCCGAGAACGTGGCTAGGTTCGAGCAAGCATGGAAGCATGCCGTGCCTGCACGACCGGGCCTACGCG
>JAYUYU010000477.1:0-5494 GCA_043752365.1 Myxococcales bacterium
GTGTGAAGGTCGTTTAAAGGAAAAGGCATGCAGCCGACTACAGATTGACGTCTACCATTCGCCCAAGAGCTCGGCCTCGATGTACGAATCGGGGTAGAATGTGAGGGGGCTCGCCCGCTCGTTGGCCCGGCGCCGGGCCTCGCAGGCGAGCTGGTACTGGATGGACATGCGGGCGTTGCCGCGCTGGTTGGCGCGCGTCACTTCGGCGAGCGTCTGCTCGAGCCGCCGCGACACCTCGTGGTCCTCAAGGACTCCGTCGGGGCTGTCGCGGAGTAAACGGCGAATGAACTGGCGGGCCGCGACGTGAATGTAGCCGGCCGACTCGATGGCGGGGATGACGAGGGCCTTGGCGGCTTCCTCGCCGTGGTACTTGTGGTACTTGGCGCGCTTGAGGGCGACGGCCTTTTCGGCCATGACCCCCGGCCGGTTGGCCGCGTCCACCTGCAGCTTGCCGACGCCGTTGCCCGCGTCGGGCGAGACAAAGGTGCCGTCGAGCATGTGGGTCACGCCGTTGATCGTGATGGCGAGGTCGGCGCGCATGAGGCGCCGGGCCTTGTCAAACTCGGTGTTGCCCTCGACTTGAATGCCGAGGACGCGGCACACAAAGGGCTCAGAAATGACGCGCGCCCCCGTGTACCTGTGGATGGAGTTGCCCAGCACCTCGTTGTTGAACGAGTGGCGCTTCGTAGCGAGGCCCCGCATGTCAGGGCCCTGGCAGACGAGTGAGTGGTGGGAGTTGTCGGTTTTCATGCCGCACAGGACGCAGACGCCCCCGTCTTGGGGGAGCATACACTGGACGTCGAGCAGGAGTCGCGCCGCGTGGCGGAACTCGTTGTCTGTGAGGCGCGTGAGGTGAAAGCCGGCGCGCGCAAACCACGAGAGCGCGTGCGGGCCGAGGCGGGACTGCTCGTGGCGGCGCATGTGCGCCGGCCGAGACGCGTCCTCGAGGCGATTCCGTGCCTCAGAGTCCTGAACCTCGCGCAAAATCATGTTTTGCAGCGCGGGAACAGGAGGCTGAGCGGCGGAAATCGCCTCGATGACGGCGACCGTCGCGTCGCTGACGGCGGGCCGTACGAGGGCGGTGGCAAAGAACTCGCGCGCCGCGTCGAGACCTCGAATGACCTCGATGGCTCGAGGGGCGAGCGCGTGGCGCGCTACGGCGGGGAGGGCGGCTCGGATCGCCGCGCCAAACTGGGCCACGCTGCCGAGAAAGGCCCCGGGGCAGGCCCGAATCGACGACGTAAAGCCCATGCCGCCCAGCGACAGGCGCTGAAATAGGCGGTAGGAGAGATGTCGTCGGAGGCCAGGCACTGCCATCTCGTCGTCGGTGAGCTGGTACAGGTCTCGCATGACGACGTTAAAAACGTGCACGTCGAGGACGCCGGCCGCCTCGATCGCGAGGCGCGGCTCGACGGTGCGCAGCAGATGCGTGAGGCCCGACGGCACGCACGACGAGATGAGGGTGACGGTTTGGTGCAGTCGGGTGCCGGAGCCGTCGGGCATGGCCCCGAGCTCATAGAGCCCCATGAGACGATCCGCGCGCGCGCAGAGGTCGGCGGCGCTCGAGTCGATGGAAAACTTGACAAAGTTGTCGGAGCCCACAGGCGAGCCGAGGACAACGATGCCGTGCATTTCGACGGCCAGGCGTGCGGCATTTGCGCGCATCCTGTGCTCTTGGTAATCGCGCACCGTCGACCGAATGAGAATTTGGCACTTGGCAGGCTGGACCACGAGGCCGAGGGCCGCCAGCTCGGGGGTGTAGGCTTCGTACGCCCCGAGCACGTCCTTAAACAATCCCATGATGTAGAGGTCGTCGACGTACGACACTATGGTGCAGTCTGGAAACGCCGCGCGCACGCGCGCGTTGACGGCGTTGATGGTGGCCTGAAAGAGCATGTTGCTGAGCGGGCAGCCCTGAAACACGCCGCCGTCGACGTGCGTCTCACTCGTCGAGCCGTCGTCGTGCCGGGCCTCGAGAGTAGACGCCTTGCCGTAAAGCGTGCGCAGAAGAAACAGGAGCTGGGGACAGATGGCCTTGACGCGCAGCATGACTAGCGCGCGCAGAATTGTCGAAAAGGCGTTTTTCATGTCAATCTTCAGGATGCACAGGTCGGACTCGAGCGCGAGGCGCGTGGCCGCGACGTGCGCCGCAATCTCAGTCGCGCCCGGCACACCGGCGCCGAGGTCGAGCGGATGAGAGTGCGAGGCAAAGATGGCCCGCGTCGCGCGCCCGGCCACGCCGGCGCACAGGTTGCGGAGCGACTCGCTGATGGCAATCGGGCGGCAGTCGGGCGGGGCGCCCTCGGCGACGACTTTCGGCACCGCCGCCAGCGTCGCTCTGACAAAAACGTCGCGCGTCTCCGACGTCGTCATGACTCCGTCGATAATGCGCTGAACGATGAAAGTCAAGGCCGCGGCAAAAGCCGGGGACGTGTCGTAAAAACGGCGCAGTCGCGAGAACGAGACGCGCGACGGGCCGGGCGAAGTGAGCTTGCTGCGCGAGCGCAAGTACGCTCCCACCGTCTCGACGTCCACCGCGATCCGGGCGGCCGACACTGGGTGCCGGTGTGCCATGAGCGCAGGGAAGACGTCGGCGGGGACGGGCACAGGGCTCGGCGGTAGCTTTTCGCGCAGGCGCGCGAGGCTCGCGTCGTTGATGGCCGCGCTGATGGCCGGGCGCTCCAGAAACTGGCGCGCGCGGCTGAGCTCGTTGTGGTCAAGGGCCTTGAGGGCCCGCTTGACGTTGGCGAGCAGAATCGCATTGGCCTCGCGCGCGGGCGCAGCGCGCATCGTCGCGCGCCGTGCGTCGTCCTTCATCATTTTGCCGAGACTGTCCATCGCAGACTTTTCACAGCCGTCGGCGAGAGCGACGGCCGCTTCAAGCAGCGAGACGGTGACGACGTTTTGAGAGCGGGCCGAGCGGGCGCGAGTCAGCGACTCACGCAGCGTCTGGAGGAGTCGTGGCGTCACAAAGGCGGGCAGGGCCGCCGCCTCCACTGCCCTGGCCGCGGCCTCGGCCACGAAAACGGCGGGTGGGTCGACAAAAGCCGCCGCCGCCGGGGGGTCGAGGGCCATCCCCGCGTCCAGGGCGGCCACCTGACAATCCTTGTGGCCGCGCGGGACGCCGGGTTTGGTCGTCGCAGAATCTACTCGATGGAGAGCCGCGCGCTTGCCCCGACACGCCGGGGCCTTGCACGTGTCCACTCCCCACGCCTTGGCGTCTGCGTCCGACACTTCGGTCGCGCCATGGGCAGCACTCAGGTGCTCGAGTAGTTTTGAAATTGTACGAGAAGTGAAAGGACAGAGATTGCACTTGCGCGGGCACGCCTTGCCCGCGGCTTCGTGCGCATTAGTTGCGGCGTCTTCATCACCGTTGCTCCCCTGGCTGTAAGACGCCGCGCGCTGCGAAGCGTGCGCGTCAGACCCGTTGGGCACATGAGCGTCAGTTCGGACATCCGGCCCCTGTGGGGCAACCACCGCTGAACTTATATACTCCGCACCATCAGCGGCCCCTTTCGGTGGCTGCGTCACATTGGTGGCACCCTCAGCGGCCCCTTTCGGTGGCTGCATCACATTGGTGTAAGCATTGGAATGCACGGGCATAATAGGTAAAGAGGCCTGCGTAGCCACCACCTCCACTGAAAGTGAGGGCGGTGACTGCGCAGGTGGCCAACGGGCACCCTGCGTCGCCGGCCCCCCCACTAGGTGCGGGGGGGACGGCTGCGCAGGGTGCCCTTTAGAAGAAGCGTCGCCCGAGCTGCTCATAGCAGCTCGGCCTCCGACGCGCTTATTTCGGCGTCTGGCAGGCTCGCTTCCACCGAGTGGTCTGTTACGGCGCCGGCCGATGCCGACGTGGAGAATGCGAGGTTGAGAGAGGGAGGGGCGGCGGCCTGGGCCGTTTGGAGGTGGGAGTTGGCGCCGGACATGACTCGTCCGCGCTTTGCCACGCCCTGCTCGGCGAGCGTCACCAAGCCGGGGCCCATGGTAATGTCAAAGGCCTGCGGGGGCGCCAGCGACATCCCAATGTCGGCGGGGTCCAGGAGGGTGGCGGGCGCAAAGGGCGCCAGGTGCGGGGGAGAGACGGCCGCCTGCGGGGCGACCGCGAGCGCGGCCACCGAGGCGGCCGGGTCGAGGGAGGGCGGCGTCACCTGCGGGGCGGCCACGAGCGTGGCCACCGAGGCGGCCCGGGCGAGGAGGGGCGTCGTCACCTGCGTGGCGACGGCGCTGGTCGCGACCGGGGGGGCCGCGGCGAGCGGCTTCTCCCAGCCGCGAAAACGCGGCTGCGCCGCAGCCGGGACGGCGGGCGCGGCAGCGACTCGGCGCCTGGCCCATCGCTCGCGCTCGTCTTTGTCGTCGCGCGCCTTTTGCAGGGCGTCCTGCACCTTTTTGTTGGCAGCAATCTCAGCCGCCTCGTCGATGGCGATTTGCTCGCGCGCCGCGGCGACGACGGGGTTGCGCGCGACTGCCTGGGCGCGGGCCGCTGCCTCGCCGACCACGAGCGCCGCGTCGTACTGCTCCTTGGTGACGCCCAGGTGCCCGACGGTGGCCTGGAGGCCCGCCGCCGCGCACACCGCCGCGTCCTGGCCCTCCACCGCCTCCTTAAAGGCGACGAGGAGCTTGTTTTTGGTCTCGGCGCGCTCGACCTTGAGCGTGAGAGCCTCCATCTTGGCGAGGGTCGCCAGGAGCCGCGCGTCCACGTCGTCGCGGTCTTCCCGCAGGGTTCTAATCGCCTCGTCTTTGCTGGCGCTTTCAGACGAGAGGTCAGTCAGCATCTTGTCCTTGAGCATGCGGGAATAGGTGTTTGCGAATTTTCTGCGGGCCAGGGCAAACTTTTCCTCAATCTTGAGGTAGAGCTCGCGCTGCTCGCCGAGGTGCATCGCAGAAATCTCAGGGTACAGCACGTCGGCGGAAAAGCGGCAGAAGGCCTGGAGGTCGGCCTCCCTGTCGGCCACGGCGGGGATGTTTTGTTTTTCAGAGAGCAGGGAGGAAATGGTGGCGAGGTTGGCGGCAGCGGCGGCGAGCAGGTAGGCCTGCTGCGCGCGCGTCTGCTTGTCAAAGTGCTTGACGGCCGTGTCGGCCACGGCGGCGGCGTCTACATTGTAGACGGCCTTGGGCACGTAGGCGACGCCAGTTAGGAGGTTAAAAAGGACAGAGGACTTGGGGTTGCGGAGCACCACCGAAATGGAGCCGCTTGGGGAGGCAACGACCCGCTGCGACCCGATAGGGGTCTCGACGAGGTTGTCGAAGTTTTGCGCGAAAATCGCGCGAGGTGAGGGAGAGGACTTGGGGTTGGATGGGAGCGGGGGGTCCGGAGGAGGCATTTTGCTCGGGGGAAGGCGCTGACCACACACTCGGCGACACAGGGAACCCCTGCGGCACCAAAACGTGTGTGCACCCCCGCGTGTGCAGCGTCACCGCCTCGACACTCGGCCGACCGCGACCCCGTTTTCGACCGCAAGTCATGCGGCTCGCGGTGCTGAGCGCGCAAAGTTTC
>JAYUYU010000478.1:0-2041 GCA_043752365.1 Myxococcales bacterium
CGAGTCGTCGCGCTGCTCCAGGAGCACTTGCAAGGCATGCACGGCAGCTCGCCTCCCGGGTCCGTTTACGCGCTGGACTGGAGCGCTTTGCAGGCTCCCGAAATCGCCTTCTTTGCCGTTTGTCAGGGCGACGACTTGCTGGGGTGTGGCGCGCTCAAACACCTTGAAGCGACGCGCGGCGAGCTCAAGTCGATGCGCACCGCTTCCGCCCACCTGCGTAGGGGCGTCGCGTCGCACTTGCTCCAGCACTTGCTCACGGTCGCGCGCTCGCGTGGCTACCGGCGGGTCTCGCTCGAAACCGGGTCGGGCCCAGCATTCGAGGCCGCGCTCGCACTGTATCAAAGCCACGGCTTTCAGATCGGCGAGCCCTTCGGCGACTACGTCGCGACCGAGTTCAACCGCTTCCTCGACCTCGACCTGACGTGAAACCAACTGCTGGAGCAGGGCTCAGCCGCACCGGTGTGTGCGTTCTTACAGTCGGCGCTCCATCCAACGCGGCGAAGCGAACACCCGGACCAGATGCTCGACCAAGCGGCGAACCCGGCGGGCGAGCTTCGCGCCGTCCGCATGGACCGCGTAGAGGCCGAACTCGCCGCGACGCCAACCTTCCAGCACCTCGACGAGCCGACCGGACGCGAGCTCGGCGCCCACCATGAACGACGGCAGCACGGCGAGACCCAAGCCCGCGAGCGCCGCTTCGCGGAGCACCGTGCCGTCCGACACGAGTAGGTTGCCCGACGCGGGCGCGGTAACCCCTCGGAGCCGCCACTCGCTCTCCGCGGCGACCAGCCCGTACCGAAGGCAGTTGTGCCCCGCGAGAGCGGCAGGACTCGTAGGCGTGCCGGCTTGCGCGAGGTACGCGGGTGACGCGCAAACGACCACGCGCGCCGTCGCTAGCTTGCGCGCCGTGTAGTCCCCGTCCGGCAGCCGTCCGACACGAATCACGAGATCATAGCCACCCGTCACGACGTCGACAAAACGGTCGTCGGTGACGAGATCGATCGTCACGTCGGGGTGCGCATCGAGAAACGACTTCAGGATCGGCGCGAGGAACATTTGCGCTAGCGTCACGGGCGCGCTCATTCGGATCGTGCCGACGTCGCCCGAGGCCGCGCGATCCAGCACGCGTTCCGCTGCCGCAAACGCCTCGGCGACGCGCTTCGCACCTTCGTACACGCTAAGGCCCTCGCTGGTCGGAACGACCTTGCGCGTCGTGCGGCGAAGCAGTTTCACGCCTAGGTGACTTTCCAGCGCAGCGATGCGTTTGCTGGCTGAGCTCTTCACCACGCCTATTGCACGAGCGCCCGCGCTGAAGCTCCCCGTGCGAACAATCGCCGCAAAAAGCAGGAGCGTGGTGGGATCGGCAGGCTGCATTGTTCGATGAGGGAAACAGTCAGGTTCGCCACCGTACACTGTCGGCAAGCGCGTCAGGAAGCTAAGTCTCTCGTCATGTTCCAGCCGCTCAGTTTCTCCGGTCTCTTTCCGTTCCTCCTCACGGCTTTCCTCGCCGCGTGCGACGAGCCCAAGGCCGCCACCACGACGAGCCCTGAAGCGGCCACTGCGGGGGCGACCGTGGCGACCCCCTCTCTGGCGGCGTCACCCTCCCTTCCCGTTGCGTCGACCCCTCCTCCAGCTCCCACCGCCAGCTACGACGTTGATGTAAGCCACTCGCGTCTCACCTTCAGCGTGCGCCACCTGATGGTCTCGAACACGCGTGGCCAATTCGGCAAGTTCAGCGGAACGGCGCTCATCGACGAGGCGAGCCCCAGCAATTCGAAGGTCAACCTCGACATCGAAACGGCTTCGATCGATTCGAGCGATCCGAAGCGCGACGAGCATCTCCGGAGCGCGGATTTCTTCGACGTGAAACAGTTTCCGAAGATGACGTTCCGCTCGACTCGAGTCGAGCGCGCCGGCGCGGGCTGGAAGGTCACGGGGGACCTGACAATCCGCGCGGTGACAAAGCCCGTCGTCCTCGATGTCGACACGATCAGCCCGGCGGTGAAGGACCCGTGGGGCGGAACGCGGCGCGGCACGCGCG
>JAYUYU010000479.1:0-13255 GCA_043752365.1 Myxococcales bacterium
GAGGCGCTGGCCGAGGCGCGTACCCCAAGTCGGCTGCACGTCGTTGCCGACGGCGTCGAGGCGATGGCATTTCTGCGGGGCGAAGGCTCCCACACTGCCGCCCCGCGCCCGGATTTGATCCTGCTTGATCTGAATCTGCCTCGAAAAGGCGGCAGGGAAGTGCTGGCGGAGATCAAAGCGAGCGAATCGCTGAAGGCCATACCCGTCGTGATTCTGACGACTTCCGAGTCCGAGGCCGACGTGCGGCAAGCGTACCAACTGAACGCCAATTGCTACATCTCGAAGCCAGTTGATTTCGACGCGTTCAAGCTCGCGGTCCAATCCATCCAGGACTTCTGGTTCGCGACGGTACGCCTGCCGGGGCGCTCAACGCACCGCGGGCAGAAGTAAGCGTGCAGCGCGCGGGGCTCCTAGCGCGTCGTTCTGAGCAAAGATGGCAAGACGACCGCTAGCGCCGCGCCGGACAGGAGCGAAGCTGTACTCCGCGGCCGTAGCTGGGCTCACAGCCGTCGTAGGCAGCGCAGTGCTGGCGGGCTGGTTTTTCGATGTTCGGTGGCTCCGAAGCATCAGTCCCGAATGGCCGACGATGAAGGTCAACACGGCCTTTTGCTTTGTGCTGTGTGGGATAGCTCTGTGGAATCTCCGTGCAGTCAACCCAACTCGCCGACAAGTCGCGACAGGTCGAGTGTGCGCCGGATTGACGGGATTGGTGGGTCTGCTAACCCTCGCGGAACATATCTGGGGCCTGGAGCTCCACGTAGACAATCTGCTCCTGACGCAGGCGGAGGCGGGCGCAGCGCATCCCGGTCGGATGTCGACCGCCGCGGCGGCTAGCTTCGTGGCCTTGAGTACGACGTTGCTCGGGCTCCGCGCCGATAGCCTGCGGCTGGCCTGGCTAGCGCGCGCGGCGGGGCTGCTTCCTGGTCTGCTCGGGCTACTCACCATCGTCGTCTATGCCTACGGCGTACGAGGCCTCAGTGGCGTCGCTGCATTCTCTACTACGGCCCTCCACACTGCAATTCTGTTCATGGCACTCGCGACGGGTGCCCTCTGCGTGCAGACGGAGCGCGGTCCGCTCTCTTTCCTGGCGGTTCCAGGGCCAGGTCGCGATATGGCGCGCCACGTTCTTCCTTTTGCCATCGGGGCGCCGCTCGTGCTCGGTTGGATTCGGCTTTTGGGTCAACGCGCTGGCTTTTATGGGCTCGAGTTCGGACTGGCGATCTTTGCCATCGCAAATGTCGTCACGTTCACGGCCCTCGTCTGGGCCAGCGCCCTACGGCTAAATCGCATGGACAAGGAGCGAGTCAGGGCCGCGCTCGGGGCCGCTCAGCTTGCGGCGATCGTCGAATCGTCCGACGACGCGATCGTCAGTATGGGCCTCGACGGCATCATCACGTCCTGGAACGCTGGTGCCGAGCGCCTTTTCGGCTACAGCGCACGCGAGGCCGTAGGCCAGCCCGTATCGTTCATCATCCCAGCTGACCGCAGCGTCGAAGACGCACGCGTCATGGCCCAGGTCGCAACGGGTCAGGGCGTCGTCCAGTTCGATACGCAGCGCCTCGGCAAAGCCAGAGACTTGATCGACATTTCCGTTACCGTTTCTCCGGTTAGGAACGCGACCGGACAGATTATCGGGGCCTCCAAGGTTGCGCGCGACATCGGCGCCCGCAAACGCGTCGAGGCGCAGCTGGCAGCTTCATTCAAAGAGACCTCTGAGCTCAACGCCACCCTCGAGCAGCGCGTCAGAGCTCGCACTGACGAATTGACCGCCAGCAACGTCGCGCTACAGCAGTCAGCGGCTCAGCTTGAACGGCAAAAATCCGAGCTTGAACGGAGCAACCGAGACCTTGAGCAGTTCGCCTACGTAGCTTCGCACGATCTGCAGGAGCCGCTGCGAGCCGTCGCGGGCTGCAGTCAGATTCTGCAGCGTCGCTATCAAAGCAAGCTCGACGCTCCAGCAGAGGAGCTGATCGTTCATATCGTCGAAGGAGCCTCGCGCATGCAGGCACTGATCCTCGACCTGCTCGCCTACTCGCGCGTGAGCCGTGGCGATCACGAGCCGAAAGTCGTGGACGCCGGCCTCGCATTTCGCCAGGCCCTAGCAGGCCTTCAGTCGATCATCGGAGAAACTGCCGCCAGAGTGACTGCGGGGGCCTTGCCGAGTGTGAAGGCGGACCCGGGCCAGCTGACGCAACTCTTTCAGAATTTACTGGGAAACGCGCTCAAGTACCGCGGTTCGAGCGCCCCCGAGGTCAGCGTGGCAGCCAAGCTGAGCGGCCGCGAGTGGGAGTTTACCGTGCGCGATAACGGGATCGGCATCGAAGCCCAGTATTTCGAGCGAATCTTCGTGCTCTTTCAAAGGCTGCACACACGCAACGAGTATGCGGGCACCGGCATTGGTCTGGCGTTGTGCAGGAAAATTGTCGAACGTCACGGCGGGCGCATTTGGCTCGAGTCGGCGCTGGGCCACGGATCGACGTTCCATTTTACGATTCCGTCTGGAGACAGCCAATGAACAACGTTGATTCTATGCGAGCAATTGAAATCCTTCTGGTGGAGGATAGCCCGACGGACCGCTTGATCGCTGTCGAAGCATTGGAGCGCTCGATGGTCATCAATAGCGTCAACGTCGTGGAAAACGGTGTGGATGCCATGTCGTATCTGCGACAGCAGGGTAAGTTCGCAAACGCCCGTCGTCCCGACATCATCTTGCTCGATCTCAACCTGCCAAAGAAGGACGGACGAGAGGTGTTGACCGAGATCAAGGCCGATCCTCTGCTCAAGTTCATTCCGGTCATCGTGCTGACGACCTCTCAATCGGACGAGGACGTGCTCGGCGCCTATGGCAATCACGCCAACAGCTACATCACCAAGCCGGTAGATTTTCAGCGTTTTACCAATGCGCTGAGCTCGCTCGGCGGTTATTGGTTCGAGGTCGTTACCTTGCCCCCTGAAGCGGCCATTGCACGGCTCAGTCGCTCGGCGCCCCCGAGGCCATTGCCCCCGGCAAACCCGCTGGACGATACCCTGCGCGTGCTGCTCATCGAGGACAGCCCGGTTGACGCCTTGTTGTTCCGCGAAGCGATCGACGCGAACGGTTTGGTGAAGTTCGACTTGAAGAACGTCGCTAGACTGTCGGAAGCGCGCGACCAGCTGCGTGCCCATCCCTTCGACCTCGTCGTCACTGATTTGGCCCTGCCCGATGGTCAGGGGTTGGAGACGTATCGGCAAGTACGAGAATGCGCAGGAGGCGTTCCGATCATCGTCCTTACAGGGCTTGACGACGAGGAGACGGGGATGCGCGCGCTCCGCGAGGGTGCCCAAGATTACCTAGTCAAGGGTCAGCTCACCGGTCGCGCTTTGGCCCGTGCGGCGCGGTACGCGATTGACAAGAAGCGACACCAGGAGCAGTTGCGGCAGGCGCAGCGGCTGGAGGCCGTGGGGCGGCTTGCTGCCGGTGTGGCGCATGACTTCAACAACATCCTGGCCGTCATTCGAGGCAACGCCGAGCTATTGCCGGGCTCAGGCAGTTTCGTGGAGGTGGCGGAGTCCGCGAAGGAAATCGAAGAGGCCGCTGATCGGGCTATCGGTCTAGCTCGCCAACTGCTCAGCTTCAGCAGCCAGCAAAGCATACAACCGAGGCCGCTCGATCTGAATCAGGCCGTGGGCAATTTTACGAAGATGCTAAGGCGCATTCTGGGGGAAGGCGTACATCTCGAGCTGCAGTTGGCGGCTGATCTTCCGGCGATCCTGGCGGATGTGGGCATGCTCGAGCAGGTGCTGCTGAACTTGGCGGTCAACGCACGCGATGCCATGCCGGGCGGCGGAAAGTTCAGCGTTCAGACGACGACCGTCGACGTCAGTCCAAGCTCAGGGCTGGCCCAGCCCGATGCCTACGCCGGTCGCTTCGCCAAGCTCACAGCAGCCGACACGGGCGCCGGTATGAGCCCAGAGGTATTGGAGCGTATCTTCGAGCCGTTCTTTACGACCAAAGCGTTCGGTCAAGGAACCGGGCTTGGCCTTGCGACCGTCCACGGCATCGTCAAGCAGCACCGGGGTTGGCTCAACGTGGCGAGTCGAGCCGGTGTCGGCACCCTATTCGAAATTTTCCTGCCCGCCACCCAACAAGCGCGCGCCCAGACAATCAGACCCTACGCGGCCGAGGCTCGGGGAGGTGACGAGACTATCCTAGTGGTTGACGACGAAGAGGTGCTTCGTAAAATGGCCGCCCGGGTCCTGCGCAAGATGGGCTACGAGGTGCTGGAAGCGGGCTCCGTCCGCGAGGCCTTGAGCATTTGGTCGGTGCACGCAAATAGCATTGCGCTCGTCTTTACCGATCTCGTCCTGCCCGAGCATGAATCGGGGCGCCAACTCGCGGACAAGCTCCACGTAATCAGGCCGGCCCTGCCGATAGTCTTCACGAGCGGGTATAGCCCCGACATCGGCGCCGCGGCTTTTCCATTGGAGGAGGGCGTGAATTTCTTACACAAGCCCTACGAGATGGGACAACTGGTCCAAACAGTGCGCCAACGCTTGGATGCTGCGCGGCCCGCCGACTGACGCGTACCAGCGAGGTCGCTTCGGCGCGGCGCCGGGCCGGCGGCGTAGCTCTATGGGCGCTGCCCTCCAAAGAATCGAGCCGAGGTGGCTGGAGTCAACTCAACTAAACCAAACTAGAAGGGCCTCCGGTGAACCCGGGGCGGTTCCCGAGATCAGCGCATGAAAGCACCAGGAATCCCAGCAAATGAGTTGCAACGTATCGCAACGCTCGAATCGCTTAAAGTTTTGGACACGCCTTTTGAAGAACGCTTCGACAGGATCACCCGCCTTGCCAAGAGGCTATTCGGCACTGACATTGCCCTCGTCGTGCTTGTGGACCGAGAGCGCCAGTGGTTCAAGTCGTGCGTGGGTTTGTCTGTAAGGTCGACATCTAGAGAGGTGTCATTTTGCGGGCACGCGATTCTAGGGACAGACGTTTTTGTAGTAGCAGATGCTAGACAAGACGCGCGGTTTTCAGACAATCCACTGGTGACAGGAAGCCCTCACATTCGCTTCTATGCCGGCTGTCCTTTGACTGCACTAGACGGAACCGCGCTCGGAACTCTCTGCGTGATCGACCCAAATCCAAGGGAGTTTTCCCAGGAAGACAAGGGGTTTCTCAAAGACTTGGCAACCACGGTTGAAGCAGAACTGGAGAATCGAAAGGAGCGAATGCGGGCCGATGCTTTGGCCGAACTCGCTCGCGCCAAAATCGCATTTTTCGGCAACGTTAGCCACGAATTCCGCACACCGCTCACGCTCATGCTCGGCCCCACGGAAGACGCGCTGAGGTCGCCCGGGCACTCGCTATCGGGTGAAGCGTTGGACATGGTGCACCGTAACGCGCTGCGCCTCATGAAGCTGGTGAACTCGCTTCTCGATTTCTCGCGTCTCGAGGCCGGGCGCACCCAGGTCTCTTTCGAGCCAATGGATCTTGCCGCGCAAACCGTGGAACTGGCCAGTGTCTTCGGAGCCGCGGTCGAGAGGGCGGGACTGACGTTGACGGTCGAGTGCCCCGCGCTACCCGAAGCCCTCTATGTCGATAGGGAGATGTGGGAGAAGATCGTGCTCAACCTGCTCTCGAATGCCCTCAAGCACACTTTCGACGGCGGCATTCGTATAGCGCTGCGATGGTGCGAGGACCACGCTGAACTCAGCGTGAGCGATTCCGGTGTCGGTATTCCCGAGTCCGAGCTGCCTCATTTGTTCGATCGGTTTCACCGCGTCCAGGGCGCCAAGTCGCGTACCCACGAAGGCACAGGGATCGGCCTCGCCCTCGTGCAAGAGTTGGTGCAGCTTCACGGCGGGACTACGCGCGTCGAGAGCCGAGAAGGTGTGGGGAGCACCTTTACCGTGACCATCAAGGTGGGAAGCGCCCACCTCGCCCGCGACCGCATCGGTTCACACGTTTTGGCCGGGTCCACGGTAACCCGAGCGGCCGCCTATGTGACGGAAGCCCTGCATTGGAGCGCCAATGCCGAATTAGGGGCGCCTGCGTCCGCCGATCTTCGCGGGCAACCCTCAACGACCGCCCCCAGCGCGTCTCGCTACCGAATCCTGTGGGCGGACGACAACGCGGACATGCGTGAGTACGTGCGTCGGCTACTCGCAGAACGCTACGACGTCACCGCAGTTTCGGACGGGGAGACGGCACTCGTGAGCGCGCTCGCATCACAGCCGGATCTCGTGTTGAGCGACGTCATGATGCCCGGCCTGGACGGCTTCGGCCTGTTGCGCGAGCTCCGAGCCAACGAACGCACGCGGACAATTCCGGTCATTCTTCTCTCTGCCCGGGCTGGCGAAGAGTCCGCGGTGGAAGGGCTCGACGCCGGCGCAGACGACTACGTTGTCAAACCTTTTTCGGCTCGGGAGTTGCTTGCGCGCGTGCGGACGCACGTCGAGATGGCTGCTCTAAGGCGTGAGTGGGCGGCGGAGCTCGCGGCCGCGAACAAGGAGCTCGAGGCATTCAGTCACGCGGTGTCCCACGACTTGCGTACGCCGCTGCGCGCAATGCATGGTTTCAGCTCGATGCTCCTCCGTTCGTACAGCGACGTTCTCGATGCTCGTGGCAAGGACTACTTGAACCAAGTTCGTGCGGCCGTGATTCGAATGTCCGACCTCGTCGAAGGATTGGCGCGTCTTTCGAGCGTGACGCGCGGGGGAATCGAATCGGGTGCCATCGATCTTACGCGCATCGCGGAGGAGATTTTGGAGGAGCTGCGCGCTCGTGAGCCGGGTCGTAAGGTCGAGTTTCACATCGAGCGGGAGCTTCGGGCCACGGGGGATGGTGCTCTCATCCGGATCGTCCTCGAGAATCTGCTCGGGAACGCCTGGAAGTATTCGCGCGATCTAAGCCCCGCCATCATTGAATTCGCCCAGGGGAAGACAACGGATGCGAGCGGTGCAAACGAGTCGAACGAGGCCGGCGGCGACGCCTTTTACATTCGCGACAATGGTGCTGGCTTCAGCATGGAATACGCTGACAAGTTGTTTCAACCTTTTCAGCGCCTTCATACGCCTTCTGAATTCGAGGGGACAGGAATTGGACTGGCAACGGCCCAGCGCATCGTAGAGCGGCACGGTGGGAGCATTTGGGCAAACGCCGAGGTTGGGCGGGGCGCGACCTTCTACTTCACCCTAAAGCCCCGACCGTCCTAACCGACACCCTCGCCGGCGGCGAGGTGACCGAACGTCGACCCGTCGATCGCGCTAGTCCGCCTTAGCGCTTTGCTCGCGCGCGCTTGCCTCACGGGCCAGGTGGACGGCTTGCGCGGCGCTCAGATGCGCCTGGTGACTCGCAACGTTGGCCGCCTGCCGGGCCACGTCGAACGCTCGATACGCTTCTTGCGCTTGGCCGCGCGGAAACCTGAGCAGCGCGCACTTCTGCGCACCGCGCTCGAACAAGCTCACGCGCACGTCGGCCGGCAGAAGGCTGTGCAGCTCCAGCTGCCAGATGGCGCCAGGGATCGCATCGAGCTCGATGGGCAGCGTCTCCGTGTCACCGTCGACGACGGCTTCACTCTCGAGCAGCGCCTTTATCTGAGCCTGCGTTTGCATGGCCAGAGTTTGCTCCGGCCATGGTCACGATGCAACCGACTAGCGACCGGTCACTTCGGGCAAGCGGAAGTGGCAGGCAGGCTCGCGCACAGCTGACCAAGCCCCGGTCAGCGTGCCATTGGCCTTTCGTAGGGCGTTGCTCCATGCTCGCCAAAACGTGAACCAACGCCGCCTCGGAATCATTTACGCGCTGCTCGCGTACGGGATTTGGGGGGTGTTGCCGCTGTATTTGAAGGCGCTACAGCGCGTGCCCCCGCTCCAGGTCGTGGCGCATCGCATCGTGTGGGCGGCGCTGCTGCTCGTGGTCGTAGTGACGCTGGGTCGCCAGCGCCAGTTTTTGGTCCAGGTAAGTCAACGTCCACGCCTGATTTGGACCTTCATGGCCAGCGCGCTCGGGCTCTCGATCAATTGGCTGGTGTACATCTGGGCGGTCAATCAAGGTCGCATCGTCGACGCCAGCTTGGGCTACTTCATCAACCCGCTGTTCAGCGTCGTGCTTGCGGTAGTGGTCTTGAAGGAACGGCTGCGCGTGGGGCAATGGGCAGCGGTCGGGCTGGCCGCGCTAGGCGTGCTGTGGCTCGCACTGCTGGCCGGTCAATTGCCGTGGATCGGCCTCACGCTGGCCGCCAGCTTCGGCATGTATGGCCTGCTACGCAAGACCACCAGCGTGGACGCGCTCGGCGGCCTCACGCTCGAGACGCTACTATTGCTACCGTTTGCGTCGCTCTACCTGCTCGTAATCTCGTTCCAAGGTCAGGGCACGTGGGCGACGGCTGACGTGTCGCTGCGCGCGCTGCTGGTCGCCGCTGGTCCCATCACCGCGCTGCCGTTGCTCAGCTTCGCGGCCGGCGCACGTCGCATCCCGCTTTCGTTGCTCGGCCTTCTGCAATACCTCGGGCCCTCGCTGCAGCTCGCCTTAGGCGTGTTCGTTTTTCACGAACACCTGCCCGCCGCCAAGCTCGCCGGCTTCGCGTTGATCTGGCTGGCGCTCGTGCTGTACGCAAGCGAAGGCGCGTTGAACGTTCGCAGCAATCGCGCGACGTCGCGTCGCTATCGCGATCAATCGTAAGGGCCAGGCCTTGCCCGAACGGCAAGAACGCGCCGCGCTCAACTGCGGATGAGGTCCCCGTTCGCTGGGGGGCGACGCGAGACCGGCTGGAAGCGAATGTTTCGGAAATCGTCATAAAACTCGAGCGAGTCGTTATCTGAAAAGCCGGGAATCGCGAGCACCGGCACCGGGTCGAGCACCGTACGGTTGCTGCGCCAAGCGTGCACGCGCGCGGCCGCGACCGTATCCAGCTGCAAGCGCTGCTGATCAGCGGCTTGCCCTTTCGGCAGGGCCGACGCGTGCAGCAGCAGGCTCCTGGCGGCGAGCCCCGGGTGTGGCGTCCGCAACGACTCGAGTAGGCCATGACCGATCAGCCAAAAGCGCGTGGTCGCCACTAGCTCGGCGCGCCGATCCCAGAACACGCGCTTGAAGCGCAGCGCCTGCAATTCCTCCAGCACAGCGCGACTTTCGCTGACGACCAGCATGCCGGCCTCATCGAAGGTTGCCGCCAGGTTTTGGGCTGGCGCGCGACCGTTGCGTGGGTCTTTGGGGCCCACGTTCGGATCGACGTGGAGCGAGTTGAGCGCCCAGCGAAGCTTGGGAAAGTGCGCCCACACGATCATGTTGAAGAAGTCGTGCCAGTTGCACGGCCGTGTTGGAACCTGCGCGAGCTCGGCCACGTGCCGCTCGTAGCCGCCTACCTTCCGCACCAGCGCGCGGTTTTCAGTGACGAAGCGAGGCCTTCGTACGTCGGCGGCCTGCGGCACCTGAGCTGCCAGCTGGTCGTAGTGCTCGACAGCGGGCCAGTCGACGAGTGGCGCGAGCGCGTCGAGTAAACGCGGGTGAAACTCGCGATAGGGCTGCCGTTTCAAGCAGGCCAGTTCGAATGGCGCGACCATTGCCAGCACGCTGGTTGTCACGCGCACCGTTGTCAAGACTGACCCGACCAGGCCTGCCGCCGCGCCTGAGGGCGAAAAGCTGGTATTGGTCGGGCAATGACGAGCAAGCGAGCCGGCCCCCTCGACTGGTGGACGGCGCTGCCGCTCTACGTACGAATCTTGATCGGCATGGTGCTTGGCGTGCTGGCCGGGCTCGTCTTCGGGCCTGCCACCAAGCCACTCGATTGGATCGCGCAGATGGTGCTGCGCGTACTGGGCGCTCTGGCGCCGGCGTTGATCCTGGTGGCGGTCGTGCAGGCCATCATGTCCGCCGAGATCCGCGGGCGGCTGGCGCTACGGATGGCAGGCTTGCTGTTGCTCAACACCACCGTGGCAATCACGGTCGGGCTGGTGGTTGCCAACGTGCTGCGACCTGGTAGCGGCGCCAACCTGCCTCGGCCGGAGCACGCTCGGCCGGTAGGCGGCAACGTGGTCGCGCAATTACTGGACAATGTACCGGACAGCTTGGTGCGACCGTTCGTCGACGGTCGCGTGCTGAGCGTCGTGATGATTGCGTTGGCGTTCGGCGTAGCCTGCCGCCGCCTCGGAGAAGCTCAGAGCCGGACGGCTCGCGAGCTAGTGGCCCTTGGCTACGGCGCCATTTTGGAGATTCTGTCGTGGGTGATTGCGTTGGTGCCGCTGGCGGTGTTCGGCAAAGTTGCCAGCATCGTCGGTAGCCACGGGTTTGCCCCGTTCTTGGCGCTCGGCAAGTTCGTGCTCGCGGTCATCGTGGCGTTGCTGTTGCAGGCTGGTTACTACCTGGTGCGCATTCGCATGGGCTCGTGGGTGCGCCCCGTGCCGCTACTGCGCGGCACGCGCGACGCCTTGGTGATGGCTTTTTCGACTGGTAGCTCGACCATCACGATGCCGGTAACCTACGAGCGGCTGCAAACGCGCGTCGGCCTGCGCGAGCAGTCGGCCAGCTTGGGCGCACTCGTCGGCTCCAACTTCAACAACGACGGCACGGCGCTGTACGAAGCCATGGCCGCGCTATTCATCGCGCAGCTGCTCGGGGTCGAGCTGTCGTTCAGTCAACAGCTGCTGGTCGTGCTCACGTCCATCGTCGCCTCCGTCGGCGCCGCCGGCATACCTGAAGCCGGGCTCGTTACCATGACGCTGGTTTTCAGCGCCGTTGGGTTACCTATCGAGTACATCGCGCTGCTTTTGACGGTCGATTGGTTTTTGGACCGCTGCCGCACGATGATCAACGTTTTGGGTGACATGACCGTCGCGTGCCTGCTGGACGGCACAACACCAGGAGTTGCCCACAAAACGCCCCCGATACCGCGGGAAGATTCCACTTAGTCCGCCGCCAGGGCTGGCGGCTCGAAAGTGGTGCACTATGCTTTCGGCTTGCCCGAGGTTCCGTTGCACCGACTACGCGCCGCCTGCTTCGGGCTGTTGGCCGCGACAACGCTGGCGGGCTTGTTGGGAACGGCGCTGTCACCGTACCTGCTGGTCAAGAATCCGCTGCTGCTGGTGGCGCTCTCGCCGGCGGCCCACCACGTGGCGCTGGCGGCCGCGACGGTCGAACCCGGGCCCCTCATCACGTTGGCAACCTTGCGCCGCGTGCTGACCGGCGTGGGCGCCTTCGGTATCGGCTTCATCTACCGCGAGCAAGCCATCGCCTGGCTCGAGCAGCGCTACCCGAAGCTGGCCAAGCTGGTGGCCTACTTGGAACGCTTGTTCGCGCGCTTGGGTGTGCTGTTGCTGGTGGTGGCGCCGGTGCCCACGCTGGCGGTCTTGGCCGGCGCGGCACGTGGCAGCTTTTTTCGCTTCCTAGGCGCCTTGACGCTGGGCCACGCGCTGTGGAACACCGGCACCTACTACTTGGGCGACGCTTTCGCGAGCTGGACGGCTGTCTTGACCGAAGGCCTGGGCGACCACCTGCTCGAAAGCACGCTGGTCTGCGTCCTGCTCGTCGTCGTGCAGCAGTCCATCTCGTTGCTGCGACGCCGACGTTCGGCGCCGTAGCCTGCTAGCGATCAGCGCGCCCTGTACGTGCGGCTCGTGCCGTTGCGGCCGTTAGTGAGCGTGTAGTCGCCGTTCGCCTGGACGACCGCTTTGATCCAGTTGGCGTCGTCGGGGCCCGCCAGGTTGGCGGTCAGCACTTCGTCCGCGTTGTGGGCGGCGTCGTTGGCTGGCACTCGATGCAGCGCCCACAAGTCCTGAAGCCCCGGAGACGACTTGAGGGTGTCGAACGTATCGGGGGAACCGCCCTTGGTGGGGCCATTGTTCATCACCGCGACCACCGGCGCGAGCGCATGCACCAGCTGCGGAGAATTCGAAGTGTCCTGACCGTGGTGGCTCACCTGAAACAAATCGACCGTGCCGATGCGGTTGGTCGGGCACATCAGCTGTTGCTCGACCGCCCAGGTGATGTCTGCCAAATCAAGGAAGCTGAAACCGTGAAAATTGGCGACAAAGCCCAAGCTCTGAGCATTCTCAGCGCCGCCGTCCATCGACTTGGTCACGTTGCTGGGGCAGGTGTCGTTGGCCTTCGCGCCGGGCAGCGGCGGGTCGATCACCTGGCCGCCGCCGGTGACGAAGGTAAGCACGACCTCGCCCAGCGTGAGCTTGTCACCGGGTTTCGTCAGCACTCGCTTTTGTCCTGCGGCTGCCACGTAGTCGTCGAAGTCACCGCTGCTCTCGACGCTCGCGCCATGGTCGTAAAAGTGTGAGACGGGGAACATCGCGGCCAAGGCTGGAATGCCCCCGACGTGATCGTTGTGGTAGTGCGTGCAAATCAGGTGATCGATGTGTTCCACGTGGAGCTCTTGCTCCAGCACCTTCGCGATGCGCGCGGAGTCGCGAGCACCCGGAAAGCCCGCGTCCACCACCACGACCTCGCCGTTCGGTGCGACTAGCAACGTCGACGCGCCGCCCTCCACGTCCACCCAATAGATTTGCAGCGGCGCTTGCGGACCCGTTTCGGCTCCGGCCGCGCCGCCCGCGCCTAGCCCGACACCCCCGCCGCCGCTCACCCCGGCCGAGCTGCCACCAACGGCACTGGCTTGCCCTGCCTGCGAGCTGGTACCGCCAACGCCAACCGCTGCACCCGAACCAGCCGCGGCTGACCCTGCCCGACCGGACGACTGCGAGCTGAGCGACGAGGGCTTCTCGCTACAGCCCAACGCCAGCGCGAGCGAAACGAGGCATGAGCAAAGCGCCGTCAGCCTCTGGTGGTGGAAACTGCCGCGATCAATCACCCGGCCAACTTAACATTATCGTTCGAGGGAGCGCGCCGCAGCCGCGCGAGGGAGCAAAAAGGTCGGAACAACGCCGCGGCACGCCGCCTGCATCCAAAGGCAGTAGGTGAACAGCATGTCTGACCTCAAACCAAGTTTGGCTACCGGTTCAGCTACGCAACTTCGCAGAATTTCAGGTGTTCCATCGCCCTTGGCGCGTCCGCGCCGGGAGCGCGGCATTGGGCTGCGCGCCCGAACCAGCTGCTGGGCATTGTTGAGCGAAGGCCCACATGTGGCGCGTTGCCACGCCGTCGAGCTATCGGCCTCCGGCATCGTCATCGATCGCGGCCGTCAGCTTTCCGAGCGCGAGCGAAGCGCATCGTTAAAGCTCGAGCTGCACGTGCCCGGGAACCCGCAGACGGTGCGGGCGTTGGTCAAGGTCGCCCGCCAGGTCACCAGCACCAGCTACGCTCTGAAATTCGTGC
>JAYUYU010000480.1:0-2038 GCA_043752365.1 Myxococcales bacterium
GCTGGCAGCCGTACGCGCTAGCGGCCAGCGCCGCCAAGGCTCCCAACCAGGCAAGCTGCGGAGCGCGGGTCAGCTTCGACATCACCGAAGCCTAGCGAACGAAGGCCTCGCGCGCGAGGCTTGGCAGCAGCACCGGCCCCCCAAAATGTAGCAGAACGATGTACAGTTCTGACGATGTCGGTAGCCACCATCGCGATGACCGAGGCGCTTTACGGCTACCTGCTCCAAACCACGCTGCGCGAGCCCGAGCTGTTGGCGCGCTTGCGCCGCGAAACGGCGGCGCTGCCGAGCGGCGGCATGCAAATCTCACCCGAGCAGGGCCAACTGATGGGGCTCTTAATCGAGCTCATCGGCGCGCGCCGTGCACTGGAGGTCGGGGTGTTCACGGGCTATAGCTCGACCGTCGTCGCGTTAGCTTTGCCCAGCGAAGGCAAGCTGGTGGCGTGCGACGTGAGCGAAGAGTGGACCCAGATGGCGCGTCGCTATTGGCATGAGGCGGGCATCGCGTCGAAAATCGAGCTGCATGTGCAACCCGCGCTGCAAACTTTGGACGCCCTGCTTGCGGGGGGCGACGCCGGCAGTTTCGATTTTGCCTTCATTGACGCCGACAAGACGGGCTACGACGCCTACTACGAGCGCTGCCTGAGCCTGCTGCGCCCGGGCGGCCTGTTAGCCGTCGACAACACGTTGTGGAGCGGCGCCGTAGCCGACCCCTCTGACCAGCGCGAAAGCACGCGCGCCATTCGCGCCCTGAACACCAAAATCGCCGCCGATGCGCGGGTGACCTCGAGCCTGCTACCAATCGGTGACGGCCTCTACCTCGCCCGCAAGCGCTAATTTGAGTAGTGAGGCGTGAGTAGTGAGGCGTGAGTAGCGAGACGGTGAGGCCAGCGTCGGATCACGGCTCTTCGACCCAATCCTCGATCCACACGACTCACCACTTCTCAAACTCCGGCTGCGGTCGTTCTACTCAATCCTCAATCCCCAATCCTCACTACTTCTCAAACCGTACGCAAATCGCGCTCGTTCCAGCCCATGAGGTAGAGCAGGGTGTCGAGGCGTTCGTGGTGGTTGAGCGAGAAGCCCGCCACCTCTTGCAGCTTGGGCTTGGCTCGAAAGGCGATGCCGAGCCCAGCGGTTTGCAGCATCAAAATGTCGTTGGCGCCATCGCCGATGGCCACGCTCTGCTCGAGTCTACAGCTGTAGACCTGGGCCATGTCCTTCAGCACCTGCGCTTTGCGCTCGCTGTCGACGATCACGCCCTTCACGCGGCCCGTGAGCTTGCCGCCCTCGACCTCTAGCTCGTTGGCGAACGCGAAGTCGAGGCCGAAGCGCTGCTTGAGCACGTCGACGAAGAACGTGAAGCCGCCGCTGACCAGGCCAATCTTGAAGCCCAAGCTTTGCAGCTTCTTCACCCAAAGATCCGCGCCCGGCGTGAGCTCGAACTTGTCGATGAGTGACTGCGCGCGCTCGAACGGTAGGCCTTCCAGCAGCTTGACGCGCTCCGTGAGGGCGCCTTTGAAGTCGATTTCACCGCGCATGGCGCGTGCCGTGATGGCCGCAACTTGCTCCTTGACGCCCACCAGCTCGGCCAGCTCGTCGATGAACTCGCCCTTCACGAAGGTCGAGTCGACGTCCATGCACACGAGCCGCTTCGTGCGGCGGAAGATGTCGTCCTTTTGCACCGCCAGGTCGACGCCCAGCTGCATGCCCAAGCTGAGCAACTCGCCACGCAGCGCCATGAGTTCGCCCGCCCTCAAATCGGTGCCGCGCGGCAGATCGGCTATCAGCTCGAGCCCGCTCAGCTCGACGTCGGATAGCGAGCGAATCTCGCGGATGTTCATCTTGCGCTCGGCCATGAAGCGCGTGATTTCTGCGGTGGCGCGCCCGTTGGAGAGCGGCCCCAGTAGGGTCACTGCCAGCGCGTGCGCTTCGGGCGCGCCAATCGCCTCCGGCGCATGGTTGAAAGGCGTGACCTCGAGCCTCAGGCCTAGATCCGCCGCTGCAAACAGAATTTTCCGGAGGGCATACGAGTTCT
>JAYUYU010000481.1:0-5476 GCA_043752365.1 Myxococcales bacterium
GGTTCCACACCAGTGCGTACGAGCCCGCGGCCCGGCTCACGGCTGTTCGGCCTCGCCAAGACAGGTGTCGCGCGACAGCACGGCGGGTGCGGGCGCGCATTCGTGCACGCTGCGGTTGCAGTCAAAGGAGACGCATTCATTGCTTTGAGCGCACTCGGCGCCGCCCAAGTTGCTAGTCAGCTTGCACGCGGCCGTTTCGGGGTCGCAATAGCTGCCAAGGCCGCAGTCGGTCCCTTCGAGCACGCTGGCGTCACAGCTGGCGCCCTCTGCGATGGCCTTTACGCAATGCCCCGTGACACCCAAACCCGGCGCGTCGCAAGTCAAGCCGTCGTCACACTTGGAAACATCGCCAGACGGAAACGAGCACTCTGCATCCTCTGGCAGAATCTCGACGATCTGGCAGACGCCCTTCACGCACAACGTGGTGCTGGTCCCTGCCGAGTGCTTGCACGTGGCCGCGATACCGCAGCCCCGCCCGGGTTCCGTCGTGCCGTCCAGCACGCGACAGGCCGTATAGATCTTCTTGTTGAGCTCGAGCGTTTGCTTCCAGGTCGGAATGCAGACGGCGTGCGCCGCCGCGTGCGCCTCCAAACAACCTTCGACGGACGCTTCGTTGAACGTCGCCGCGCCGGCCTTGACCGCGTCGGCGCCGGGTCGGCACACCTGGCGTTTGAAGGTGTCGAGGCAGCCGTCGGCGCTGTAGTCGCCATAGGCGGTTTGGCAGCAACTTTCCGCGTCTGCGCACAGCCGCGTGGCGAAAGCGACGCAGTTATCGAACACGCTGGTAGCGATAGGCGTCGGGTCCGAGTTGCCCGTGGCATCGGCGTTGGACGACGAGCACCCAAGCAGGCTCAACCCCACCAGAAGCAACATGGAGCCGCGCATCAACCACTAGCCTACACCGACTTCGGTGCTGGCCTGGGGCCAGCAAGGCCGGGCCGCCACCGGCCGAGCGACGTTTCTCGGTGGCGCGGTTAAACTTGACGGGCGCTTGCGGGCGCGGGCAAGCGACGCGAAAGCGCGACAAACGCCAGCGCTTCGGGGCAAATGGCGCACAATTAACGCAAATTACCGCGCCCGCCTGGTTGCGCTATGTTTCGCGGCCCGCGGCGCTCGGCCGCCCTCGTCGTTACTTCGCCATCACGTTGCGATCGCGTTTGCCATGCAGCTTCTCGACCATCCCTACGCAAAGTTTCTCGACAAGGTCGAGAAGCCCAACCGCTACACCGGCGCCGAGCACGGCGTCCGTCGAAAATCATGGGAGGGCGTCGAGGCGCGCGTGTGCCTAGCGTTCCCCGAAATTTACGACATCGGGATGAGCCACCTCGGCTATCGCATCCTGTACAAAATTTTGAACGACGACGCTCGCACCCTGGCGGAGCGCGCGTACCTGCCGTGGACCGACATGCAGAAAAGGCTGCACGAGCACGGCAAGCTGCTGGTCTCCCTCGAAAGCTCGCGCCCGCTGTGCGACTTCGACATGGTTGGCTTCTCGCTGCAGTACGAGCTCACGTATACCAACGTGCTGACCATGCTCGAGCTGTCGGGCATTCCGCTGCGCAGCGACGCGCGCAGCGACGCCGACCCGCTGATTGTCGCGGGCGGCCCAGTCGCCACGCATTGCGAGCCTGCGGCTGACTTTTTCGATGCCATTTTGATTGGCGACGGTGAAGAGGGCGCGAGCGAAATTGCGCTGTGCTGGGCGGCTGGCAAGCGCGAGGGGCTGTCGCGGCGCGAGCGGCTGATTCGGCTGGCGCGGCTGCGCGGCGTGTACGTGCCGTCACTGTACGAAACCGCGATCGATCCGGTCGACGGCTTTCAGATCGTGACCGGCCCGAAGGAGCCGGGTTTGCCGTTCCCGATCGAGCGACGGTTGCTGGAGGACATTTCGAAGTATCCCTTCCCCGACGACGGCCCCGTAGGCGGTCCCGAGGCGATTTTCGATCGCATGAGCATCGAGGTCGCGCGCGGCTGTACCGAAGGCTGCCGCTTTTGCCAAGCCGGCATGATCTACCGCCCGGTGCGCGAGCGTAACCCCGAAGAGGTCATCAACACCGTCGTCAGCGCGCTCGAGAAGTCGGGTCAAGACGAAGTCAGCCTGACCGCCCTTTCGACCGCCGACGTCAGCTGCATTTCTCCGCTGATCAAGCGGCTGGTCGAGAAAACGGCGCCCGAGCGCGTGAGCCTGAGCGTCGCCTCACTGCGCGCTTACGGCTTGGCCGAAGATTTGCTCGACGACATGCGCAAGGTGCGCGCCTCTGGCCTTACGTTCGCACCCGAAGCTGGCACGCAGCGCATGCGCGACGTCATCAACAAGAACGTCACTGAAGAGCAGCTGCTCGAAACCGCCGAGCGCACGTTCTCGCGCGGCTTCGATCGCATGAAGCTGTACTTCATCATTGGTCTGCCCACGGAAGAGGACGAGGACGTGCTCGCTATCGCCTCGGTTGGTAAGAACGCGCTGCAAGTCGGCAAGCGCGTTGGCGGCCGGCCCAAGGTGACCGTCAGCGTGTCGACCCACGTGCCCAAGCCGCACACGCCGTTTCAATGGTGCGCGCAAGATTCGATGCCCGAGACGCAGCGAAAGCAGCAAATGCTGCGCTACGAAGTGCGCAAGGTGCGCGGCCTCGAGCTGCGCACGCACGATTCGGAGACCAGCATCCTCGAAGGCATTTTGGCCCGCGGTGATCGACGGCTGAGCCAGGTAATCGAGAGAGCCTACCATGAGGGCGCGCGCATGGACTCTTGGGAGGAGCACGTGAAGCTCGAGGTGTGGAAGGAAGCACTGGCACACTTCGACATCGATCCCGCGCAGTACCTGGGCACGATTCCGGTCACTGCGCGGCTGCCGTGGGATCACTTCGACATTGGGCTCGAAGAAGGCTTTCTGGCGCGCGAGTACAGGAAGGCCTTGGCCAGTCGCCCGAGTCCGCCGTGCGGCAAGGTCGTGGGCCAGTTCATCCACGCCACCAACCTGCAAGAAGCCGAGAGCGAGAACCGCCGCCTGGTCTGTTACGACTGCGGCATCGCTTGCGATCTCACGAAAATGAGGACAGATCGCAAAGATTTTTTGGGCAGCCTCGGCGCGCTCGAGCCGAATCAGCGCGTACAACTGCCAATCGTGCGTGACCCGAAGGCCAAGGGCCCGAAGGCGCCCGAACCGCTGGCTTTTGGCATGGAGCTACCGCCGGAAGAGCTGGCGAAGCCGCCTGCTGAGCGAAAGCGGCTGCGTCCGGAGCTCTATCGCCCGGTGCGGGTCGGCACGCCGGTGCGTTTCCGGCTGCGCTTTGCCAAGACCGGCGCGGTCGCGCTGCTCGGTCATTTGGATTTGATCCGCGAGCTGCCACGCGTGATTCGGCGCGCTGGCATCAAGACCGCGTACACCGAAGGCTTCCACCCCAAGCCCGACATGTCGTTCGGCCCCGCGCTGTCGCTCGGCGTCGCTAGCCTCGACGAGTACGCTGACATCAAGCTGATCGACGCGCCCCCGGTCGAGGAGCTGGTCGCGCGGCTGGAGGCGCACACCTCCGGCGGGCTACACTTTTTGGGCGCGCGCCTGCTGGAACAACAGGACAAGGGCGTTACCAACGTCATCACCTCGGCGCGCTACGTCCTGGCGCTGCCCGAGCGGGTGGTGGCCGAGCGCGGTGGCCTGCCGTTCGTCGAGCAAGCCATCGCAGAATTCTTGGCCAAGTCCGAGCACGTCATTCGTCGCAACATCGACGGCCTCGGCAAGAAGGTCGACGTTCGGCACTTCGTGCAAAGCGTGCGGCTCGGAGGGGATGACGAGCGCGCGGCGCTGTCGAGGGCCGGCCTATTGGGGGATTTGTTGCCCGTGGTGGCAGACGTGGCGCTTGGGCCGACCGGCTCCGCCAAAGCCACCGAGGTCGCCGAGGCCCTGTTTGGGCTCGGTTTCCCGCACAAAGCCGTGCGAGTCGGGCTCCTGGCGGGCTCTATCAGCCCGCTGGACACCGTGAGCCTGCGCGCCACACAAAAAATCGTGGAAGCGGAGCGTGCCCCGGGATGAGCAAGTCCAAAGCCAAGCAGTCTCCGCCGGCGTCCCGTCGTTCGGAGCCGCAAGGTCCTCAGGCGCGGGCGCTCCGCGCGCTGGGTGAGCGCTACATCGAAGAAACGATGGAGCGCTTTCCCAGCATTGGAAGCGCTGTGGGGCGCCACGAATTCGATGGCGAGCTGGAGGTGCCTTCGGAAAAGCTGGTGCGCGCGCAGCAAAAGCTGTTGGCGAAAACGCTCGGCGAGGTCGAAGCAATCCCCGAGAACGACTTGCGCGGTGACGACTGGCTTGATCGCCGAGCGTTGCTGGCAGAGCTGCGCACCGAGACGTGGTCGTACGAGCGCGAGACGTTTCGGCGCAACCCGGAGAGCTGGGCGGCCGGCGCGCTGGGCAGCGTGCATCAGTTGGTGGTGCGCAACGCGGATGACTTGACGCCAGTGGCCGAGGCCATCGCGTCGCGCCTAGCCAAGCTACCGGACTACCTGGACAGCGCGGCCGACCTGTTGAAGCGGCCGGTGCCGCTGTGGCGCGACACGGCGCACAGCTCGGTCGCAGCCTCGCCGGCTCTGTTCGACGCCATCCGCGAGCCGCTGGCCGCCACCGGTAAGATCAAGCCGAAACGGCTCGAAACACTGCTCGCCTCCGCCGTGGCAGCGTTCAAGCAGTATGGCAGGCGCGTGTCGCGCGTGTCAGCTGGCAAGCCTTGCGACTTCTCGCTCGGGCGGCCTCGCTTCGAGGCATTGATGCGTGAACGCCTCGGTTGGGATCTGACCGCGACCGAGGCGCTCGCCTACGGTCGCACGCTGGTCTCTCGCATCGAGCAAGAGATGGAGGCGGAGGCGGCGCGCCTCTCGCCGCGCCAGCGCCCGCGCGATATTCTGGAGCGCGCCGCTGCCGATTGGGCGCCCGCGCGCGGCGACTTGCTCGCCGAGTACGCCCACGAGACCGAGCGGGTCGCCAACGACTTTCGCCGCGCCGACATCGTGAGCTTTCCGGTGGGTGACGAGTTGCGGGTGAAGCCCGTGCCGGAGTTCTTTCGGCATCAGTTTCCGACGGCCGCGTACTCGTCGCCGGGTTGCTATGACAAGAAGCAGCTCGGCGTTTTCTGGGTCAACGATTTGAGCCTGACGCGCGCCACCGCCAAGGACCGCGCGGCCGAGGTCTCTCAACATTTCGGCGTGCCGGCCACGTGCGCCCACGAGGCCTACCCGGGCCATCATTTGCAGTTTTGTATCGCCAATCGCCACCCTAGCCCGGTGCGGCGCTGGTTTGCGCACTCGGTATTTTACGAAGGCTGGACGCTGTGGTGCGAGCAAATGGCCGTCGACCACGGCGTCAACCAAGATCCAACGGCGCGCCTGAATTTGCTGCACGACGCGCTGTGGCGGGCCCATCGCATTTTGGTCGACTGCGGGCTGCACGCCGGCGAGCTCGACTACGAAGGCGCCGTCAAGCACCTGATGA